>NZ_JBKFPH010000012.1:0-135631 GCF_046567715.1 Salmonella sp. 741265116_PST
GGGCAGGACGCCCGCCATAAACTGCCAGGCATCAGACAAGTGAAGAAGCCCATCCTGCTCGGATGGGCTTTTTTGCGTGTGCGGTAACTGTAAAAATGTAGGCCTGATAAGCGCAGCGCCATCAGGCAACCGGCACCGCCGGATGGCGGCTCCGCCTTATTCGGCCTACAAGGAACGTGCTTTCTCTAACCACCGCAAAATGAAGGCAGAAATCTGCGATACATCATTAAGATCCAAAACGGGTACCGCTACGGCAAGTGGAATATCACTGGCAACCGCAATAACATGCTCATCAAGAATTAATTCTTCCTCGCTGTGCCCACATCCCTGACGAAAAAGTAAGATCTTCGCAACTGCCTCGTGTTTAAACCCTTCTACCAGCACCATATCCAGCTTTGATGCATCCATCCGGCTCACCAGCCATGCCAGATCCAACTCTTCTTGCTCCGGCGTTTCAGTCATTAACGCCCAGCGCTGCTGACTGGCAACCAGCGTTTGTGCCGCCCCGGCCTTACGTAATTCGTAGCTATCTTTACCCGGTTTATCGACATCCATATCATGATGGGTATGCTTAATCAGCCCTGGCCGAATACCGTGCGCACAAAGTGCTGGGATCAGTTTTTTCAGCAGTGTTGTTTTTCCCGTGCCGCTCCACGCGGCAATGGCGAGTAGCGGTATCATGGTCTCTTTTGCCATTTCGCGAGTTCCTCCGGCGTGTTGACGTTCACAAATGCCTCCTTACAATCACTGAAATCAACGGCGTGTCCGCCTACCTGGCGCATAAAAATCATTACCCGCCGCTCGCCTGCTTGCAAATAAGCTGTCAACTGGGGCTCAACGGCACGATTAATCAACGCGATCGTTGGATGATCGCGCTCTCCATCATGAACCCAAACCACGGGTGCACCATGACGCTGCGCTGCTAAACGATCGACCAGGTTGTGGGGGATACAGGGATTGTCACAGGGGCAAAACAGAAACCAGTCGCCTGCTACCTGCTGAAAAACGGAAAGCATACCCGCCAGCGGACCGGGAAAGTCAGCGATTGAATCCGGAATGACTTTCAGGCCGCTGGCCTGGTAGATATCCAGATGGCGATTAGCACTAATGACGACCGTAGCAAGTTGTGGCGCGAGCGCGTCGGCAACGTGTCGCCAGAGCGGTTTCCCGTCCAGTTCAAGCAAACCTTTATCCGCACCTCCCATCCGCCGGGCTTTACCGCCTGCCAGCACCACGCCGGTTATTACTTCATCCAGATTCACCGATATCGCCTCTTTTATTGTGGGATTGACCCTGCTACCGTGTCTGTATCAAGAATAAGGAGCACAGCTATGAAATGTAAACGCCTGAATGAAGTCATTGAACTCCTCCAGCCAGCCTGGCAGAAAGAGCCTGATCTTAATCTGATGCAATTTTTGCAGAAACTGGCGAAAGAGTCAGGTTTTGACGGCAAACTGGAAGATTTAACTGATGATATCCTGATCTACCATCTGAAAATGCGCGATTCCGCCAAAGACGCTGCCATTCCAGGGATTCAAAAAGACTATGAAGAGGACTTTAAAACGGCGCTTTTACGCGCCCGCGGCGTTATTAAAGAGTAAAACCTTGTAAGCGGCGCCACCGAAATCGTCACGAAATGATATCCTGAATCATTCGTAGTATTTTCCGGATAATGGGATGAACGACAACGCTTTTACTTTCCAGACGCTACACCCGGAAACCATCATGGATGCGCTGTTTGAACAGGGGATCAGGGTGGATTCCGGGCTGACTCCACTAAACAGTTATGAAAACCGCGTCTATCAGTTTCAGGATGAAGACCGTCGACGTTTTGTCGTTAAGTTTTATCGTCCTGAGCGCTGGTCTGTTGAGCAAATTCGGGAAGAACACCAATTCGCGCTTGAACTGGTGAAGGATGAGGTTCCGGTTGCTGCTCCGCTCGCGTTTAATGGCCAGACGCTGCTAGCGCATCAGGGCTATCATTATGCCATTTTCCCCAGCGTAGGCGGTCGTCAGTTTGAAGCAGACAATATCGATCAGATGGAGGCGGTAGGGCGTTATCTTGGCCGATTGCATCAGACGGGGCGAAAACGTCCTTTCACTTTCCGGCCTGACATTGGGCTTGCAGAGTATCTTTTTGAACCTCGCCAGGTATTCGAAGATGCCGCACTGATTCCCTCCGGGCAAAAAGCGGCTTTCCTGAAAGCCACTGATGCTCTACTGTCTGCAGTTACCGAATGCTGGCGCACCGATTTCGCCACGCTGCGATTGCACGGCGATTGTCATGCCGGCAACATTCTATGGCGTGATGGACCGCTGTTTGTCGATTTAGATGATGCCCGTAACGGCCCGGCGATACAGGATTTATGGATGCTGCTGAACGGCGACAAAGCCGAACAGCGAATGCAGCTTGAAACCATTATTGAAGCTTATGAAGAAGTTAGTGAGTTCGATACGGCTGAAATTGGTCTCATTGAACCTTTACGCGCCATGCGTTTAGTTTATTATCTTGCCTGGTTGATTCGTCGTTGGGGCGATCCTGCGTTTCCAAAAAACTTTCCCTGGTTAACAGGGGAAGATTACTGGCAGCGACAGACAACGACTTTTATTGAGCAGACTAAAATGTTGCACGAACCCCCTTTACAATTAACGCCAATGTATTAATCGGAGAGAGTTGATCATGAAAAAGATTTGGCTGGCGCTGGCTGGTATGGTTTTAGCTTTTAGCGCCTCGGCAGCACAGATCAGCGACGGTAAACAGTATATCACGCTGGATAAACCGGTCGCTGGCGAACCCCAGGTACTGGAGTTTTTCTCCTTCTACTGCCCACATTGTTATCAGTTTGAAGAAGTGCTTCATGTGTCTGACAATGTGAAGAAAAAGCTGCCGGAAGGCACCAAAATGACCAAGTACCACGTTGAGTTCCTGGGGCCGTTGGGCAAGGAGCTCACCCAGGCATGGGCGGTGGCGATGGCGTTGGGTGTAGAAGATAAAGTCACGGTCCCGCTGTTTGAAGCCGTACAGAAAACCCAGACAGTACAATCTGCCGCGGATGTCCGTAAAGTGTTCGTTGATGCGGGCGTCAAAGGCGAAGATTACGATGCGGCATGGAACAGCTTCGTGGTGAAATCACTGGTTGCGCAACAGGAGAAAGCCGCGGCTGATCTGCAACTGCAGGGCGTTCCGGCGATGTTCGTCAATGGCAAATACCAGATTAACCCACAAGGCATGGATACCAGCAGCATGGATGTTTTTGTTCAGCAGTATGCTGATACCGTGAAATATTTGGTTGATAAAAAATAAAAAGAACGCCGGTCACTGACCGGCGTTTTTATAAGATGTTTTAATCTCTTCTATCTGTATATCTTTCTTATCCCACAGCGTATTAAGCCAACGTTGAAAACGGCGTTTGAATGTTTTGTCGTTCACGTAATCGCCGTGCAGTTCTTCATTTATGGGTTCCAGTTGCACCCGAACAACAATACGCGTCAGCCTACCGCTTAGCATATCGTAGAAGGGGTGACGATCGTTGTTTGGGTAACACAACGTAATATTAAGCAGCTTATCGAACTGTGAGCCTAAAACATTAATCGCCATTGCAATACCGGCTGCTTTTGGCGGCAACAGATGTTGATAGGGGGAATGCGTTTGCTGGCGTTTCTCATGCGTAAATCGCGAGCCTTCAACAAAGTTAACGATAGTGGTGGGATACCGACGAAACTTTTCGCAAGAGCGACGAGTTGTTTCAACATCTTTGCCGCGTCGATCGGGGTGGCGGAGCAGGTAGCTACGGGAGTAGCGCTTCATAAACGGCATATCTAATGCCCAGCACGCCAGGCCGATGAACGGCACCCATGCCAATTGCTGTTTAAGAAAGTACTTATTCATTGGGATATGCTTGCGGAACAGAACGCAAAGCACAACGATATCGGCCCAGCTACGATGATTACAAATCAGTAAATACCAATTTTTCTTGCTCAGCCCTTCTAACCCTTCTACATCCCATTGCAAGTGCGGATTAAGGCGTAACAGCGCTGCAAGGCCAGCACACCAGCAATACATCATGAAATTGCAGAAAATGGAGACCTTGCGCCAGATACCGGGAACAGGAAAAAGGAGCTTTACCATACCGGCAACGATGATCGGTACTGAGCAAACAATAGTGACCAGGATGGTTAATACGATACTCAATGGGAGCGTGATAGCCGCGAGTATTCTCGTCATAATAAATTATTCAAAAGTTAGCCATAAACGGTGCGCGAAAAGGGCGCAAGAGGCTGATTCTATCAGAAAACGATGCTAATGATGGCGCTGAGTGAAATAGAAACACTCGTAACAACTATCCACATTATGATAACGGCATGAACCAGATAATCAGAAAAACGTGATGTTAACAACTCATTGAAAATAATGGGTAATTATTAAGAGGTGAAGGCTATCGCGCTGATTTTAAAGTAATGGTAAGAATTTACACACAAAGTTATCCACAGGTTGTTTTGCGAGCGATCCTGAAGATCGACAAAACTTTTCCGCAAATGCGGCGAAAAACTCAAGTTTTCCTCCTGTATGTGGCATCCTTTAACCATAATCTGTTAAACAGGCACGGACATTATGGTTCAGATCCCAGAAAACCCACTTATTCTCGTAGATGGCTCATCCTATCTCTATCGCGCCTATCATGCGTTTCCGCCGTTAACCAACAGCGCGGGAGAACCTACGGGCGCAATGTATGGTGTCCTCAACATGTTGCGCAGCCTGATCATGCAGTATCAGCCGACGCATGCTGCGGTGGTGTTTGACGCCAAAGGAAAAACCTTCCGTGATGAGCTCTTTGAACATTACAAATCGCATCGTCCTCCGATGCCGGATGATCTGCGTGCGCAAATAGAGCCGTTACATGCCATGGTTAAAGCCATGGGGTTACCTCTGCTGGCGGTCTCTGGCGTAGAAGCGGATGACGTTATCGGTACACTGGCGCGAGAAGCGGAGAAGGTGGGGCGTCCGGTATTAATCAGCACCGGCGATAAAGATATGGCACAGTTGGTGACGCCGAATATTACGCTGATCAACACCATGACTAACACCATCCTCGGCCCGGATGAAGTCGTTAATAAGTACGGTGTGCCGCCTGAGCTGATTATCGACTTTCTGGCGCTGATGGGGGACTCCTCAGATAATATTCCAGGCGTACCAGGCGTGGGTGAGAAGACGGCGCAAGCTTTGCTTCAGGGATTGGGCGGCCTGGATACGCTGTACGCCGAGCCGGAAAAAATTGCCGGTCTCACTTTCCGCGGTGCCAAAACGATGGCCGCTAAATTAGCGCAGAATAAAGATGTAGCGTACCTGTCTTATAAACTCGCCACCATTAAAACGGATGTTGAGCTGGAGCTGACCTGCGAACAGCTTGAAGTACAGCAGCCGATTGCGGATGAACTGCTGGGCCTGTTTAAAAAATATGAGTTTAAGCGCTGGACGGCGGACGTTGAGTCAGGCAAATGGCTACAGGCAAAGGGCGCGAAACCGGCGGCCAAACCGCAGGAAACGGTCGTTATTGATGAATCGCCCAGCGAGCCGACAGCGGCGCTCTCTTATGAAAATTATGTCACGATTCTGGACGACGTTACGCTGGAAAGCTGGATTGAAAAGCTGAAAAAAGCGCCAGTTTTTGCTTTCGACACGGAGACCGACAGCCTGGATAATATCGCCGCCAACCTGGTGGGCCTCTCGTTTGCCATCGAACCTGGCGTTGCCGCGTATGTACCTGTCGCGCATGATTATCTGGACGCTCCGGATCAAATCTCCCGCCAGCGTGCTCTGGAACTGCTGAAGCCGCTGCTGGAAGATGAAAAAGTGCGCAAAGTGGGGCAAAACCTCAAGTACGATCGCGGCGTCTTGCAAAATTACGGTATTGAGCTGCGCGGTATCGCCTTCGATACCATGCTTGAGTCTTACATTCTGAACAGCGTCGCCGGACGCCATGATATGGACAGCTTGTCCGATCGTTGGCTGAAGCACAAAACTATCACCTTTGAAGACATTGCCGGTAAAGGTAAAAACCAGCTCACCTTTAACCAGATCGCACTGGAGGAAGCGGGGCGCTATGCGGCAGAAGATGCGGATGTCACGTTACAGTTGCATCTCAAAATGTGGCCTGAGCTCCAGCAGCACAAAGGCCCGCTGAATGTTTTCGAAAACATCGAAATGCCGCTGGTGCCGGTGCTGTCACGCGTTGAGCGCAATGGCGTAAAAATCGATCCTGCCGTCCTGCACAAACATTCGGAAGAAATCACACTACGTCTGGCGGAACTGGAAAAGAAAGCGCATGACATTGCGGGCGAGGCGTTCAACCTGTCCTCGACGAAGCAGTTGCAGACCATCCTGTTTGAAAAGCAGGGTATTAAGCCGCTGAAGAAAACGCCTGGCGGCGCGCCGTCAACGTCGGAAGAGGTGCTGGAAGAGCTGGCGCTGGACTATCCGCTGCCGAAAGTGATTCTGGAGTATCGTGGTCTGGCGAAGCTAAAATCCACCTATACCGATAAGCTGCCGCTGATGATTAACCCGAAAACCGGGCGCGTCCATACGTCCTATCATCAGGCGGTAACGGCGACGGGACGTTTATCGTCCACCGATCCGAACCTGCAAAATATTCCGGTACGCAATGAAGAGGGCCGCCGCATTCGTCAGGCATTTATTGCGCCTGAGGATTATCTCATCGTATCTGCGGACTATTCACAGATTGAGCTGCGTATTATGGCGCATCTTTCCCGTGATAAAGGGCTGCTCACGGCGTTCGCCGAAGGGAAAGATATTCACCGTGCAACGGCGGCGGAAGTCTTTGGCTTGCCGCTGGATAGCGTGACCGGGGAACAGCGCCGAAGTGCGAAAGCCATTAACTTTGGCCTGATTTACGGGATGAGCGCCTTCGGTCTTTCTCGCCAGCTTAATATTCCGCGTAAAGAGGCGCAGAAGTATATGGATCTCTACTTCGAACGCTACCCTGGCGTGCTGGAATATATGGAGCGCACCCGCGCTCAGGCAAAAGAACAAGGCTATGTGGAAACGCTGGAGGGACGCCGTCTTTACCTGCCGGATATTAAAGCCAGCAACGCGGCGCGGCGCGCGGGGGCGGAACGCGCGGCGATCAATGCTCCCATGCAAGGAACGGCTGCCGATATCATCAAGCGCGCCATGATTGCCGTCGATGCCTGGCTACAGGCCGAGCAGCCGCGCGTGCGGATGATTATGCAGGTACACGATGAATTAGTGTTCGAGGTGCATAAAGACGACTTAGATGCGGTAGCAAAACGTATCCATCAGTTGATGGAAAACTGTACGCGTATTGATGTGCCGTTGCTGGTGGAAGTCGGTAGCGGAGAAAATTGGGATCAAGCGCACTAAGCATTTAAGGAATAACGCGCTTTTTTCGTAATTAAGCAACATAAGCACGGGGGTTTTGTGATGGGTATTAGAATTCCCTATGTAAAGAATGAAAAAAAATTACGAAAAGGTCTTTCTGTGTTGCTCAAAAAAGAGTAAAGTTATTCACGTAGGGTACAGAGGTAAGATGTTCTATCTTTCAGACCTTTTACTTCACGTAATCGGATTTGGCTGAATATTTTAGCCGCCCCAGTCAGTTTATGACTGGGGCGTTTTTTATTGGGCGTAAGAAAAGTTTCGCTCACACCGTAGGCCGGATAAGACGCGCAGCGGCGCCATCCGGCATAGCGGATGATTATTCCCCGTCCTGAATCTCTTCGACCGGTGCCAGTTCGCTAAACCAGCTATCCAGCTTCTGACGTAACTTATCTACGCCCTGCTTTTTCAGCGAGGAAAACGCTTCTACCTGCACATCGCCATTAAAGGCCAGCACGGCTTCACGTACCATATTCAACTGCGCCTTGCGCGCGCCGCTGGCCAGTTTGTCCGCTTTGGTCAGCAGAACCAGAACCTGGATATTGCTCTCTACAGCCCACTGGATCATCTGTTGGTCGAGGTCTTTCAACGGATGGCGGATATCCATTAAAACGACTAAGCCCTGTAGGCTTTGACGTTTCTCCAGATATTCCCCCAGCGCGCGTTGCCACTTGCGTTTCATCTCTTCCGGGACTTCCGCGTAGCCATAGCCCGGCAGGTCGACCAACCGTTTGCCATCTACGACTTCAAACAGGTTAATCAATTGGGTACGGCCCGGCGTTTTAGAGGTGCGCGCCAGGCTTTTTTGGTTGGTCAACGTGTTCAGGGCGCTGGATTTGCCTGCATTGGAACGGCCAGCAAAAGCCACTTCAATTCCGCAATCGGAAGGTAAATGGCGAATATCAGGCGCACTCATCACAAAATGCGTCTGTTGATAATTCAGGTTAGTCAAAGCGGTCGTCTCCGTCAGTCAAAGCATTGTTGCGATTATACCTGAACGCCAGCAAAAGACGGATTTTTCGGCGCGTCGGTGCTGTAAGCAAAAGCCATACGCTTTGTGAGACATTGTCCATTGCACTTATGCGACATGACAGAGTCGTTGTCAGGCTCAAAGCCAGTTAATATAGTTAAATCATAAATTTATAGAGAGGTAATTGTCTGAAAAAAAGGGATTTGCCGTGTCGGTATCTTGTGAGTTTACCCCAAAAGAGTAAAGTAATGCACATAGCGAGGACGCTAACAGGATCAACGACTCAGGATGAGGGTCAGGAGCGCCAGGAGGCGAAGACACAGGATTGTCAGGAAGACAAACGTCCGGAGACGTTAGTGAAAGGAAATGGAAACAACATGGAATGTTCCAGGCTAAGGGAAAAACAGGGCGTGTTGATAGCCAACAGGGATGGTGGAACCCGTTAAGGGTTGTGAGTCAAGAAAAAAGGCGGCAGATTACTCTGTCGCCTTTTTTCTTTGCTTGCTTTCTGCTAGATTCCGCCTCAATTCTATACTGAATAAAACGGCTTAAAGATCTGACATCATGAAAAAACCAACCTCTGCACCGCGCAGTAAAGCCTTTGGCAAACAGCGTCGTAAAACGCGTGAAGAGTTAAACCAGGAGGCGCGCGACCGTAAACGCCTGAAAAAACATCGCGGTCATGCGCCGGGAAGTCGCGCGGCGGGCGGCAATTCCGCTTCGGGCGGCGGCAATCAGAATCAACAAAAAGATCCACGTATTGGCAGTAAAACACCTGTTCCATTGGGCGTGACTGAAAAAGTGACCCAACAGCATAAACCGAAAAGTGAGAAACCTATGCTTTCACCGCAGGCGGAGTTGGATTTACTGGAAACGGATGAGCGCCTGGATGCGCTGTTAGAACGTCTGGAAGCGGGCGAAACCCTGAGTGCGGAAGATCAAGCCTGGGTAGATGCCAAACTGGATCGTATTGATGAACTGATGCAGAAGCTTGGTCTGTCTTACGATGACGACGAAGAAGACGACGAAGAGGACGAGAAGCAGGAAGATATGATGCGCCTGCTAAGAGGCGGCAACTAACGGGTTTACACCGTGGGCTTGCCCGTCCTGCTTATAACCCTTCCGGTTATATGTTATCTGGTGTGGTTATTCGTTAAACTACAGCGATTGTCGCGGCGACAGAAATGGCTGCGCAGCCGGCTTGCCGCCCGTCATGGCGTGAAGCCGGTACGCCGTACCCGCCAGAGACGCCATCGGAAGGAGTGAGCATGTCTGAACAGCAAATAGACTGGGATCTGGCCCTGATCCAGAAATATAACTATTCCGGGCCACGATATACCTCGTACCCAACCGCGCTGGAGTTTTCTGAAGACTTCGAGGACGCCGCATTCTTGCAGGCTGTGGCGCGTTATCCTGAACGTCCGCTCTCGCTGTATGTGCATATCCCGTTTTGTCACAAGTTGTGTTATTTCTGCGGCTGCAACAAGATTGTCACCCGCCAACAGCATAAAGCTGACCAGTATCTTGACGCGCTTGAGCAGGAAATTCGTCATCGCGCGCCGCTGTTTGCAGACCGTCATGTCAGCCAGCTTCACTGGGGCGGCGGTACGCCTACTTACCTGAATAAAGCGCAAATCAGCCGTTTAATGACGCTGTTGCGTGAAAATTTCCACTTTAATACCGACGCGGAAATCTCGATCGAAGTCGATCCCCGTGAAATTGAGCTGGATGTGCTCGATCATTTACGTGCGGAAGGTTTTAACCGCCTGAGTATGGGCGTGCAGGACTTTAATAAAGAGGTGCAGCGCCTGGTTAACCGCGAGCAGGATGAAGAATTCATCTTTGCGTTGCTTAATCACGCCCGCGATATCGGCTTTACCTCGACCAATATCGATTTGATCTACGGTCTACCGAAACAGACGCCGGAAAGCTTCGCTTTCACGCTGAAGCGTGTGACGGAACTGAACCCCGATCGTTTGAGCGTCTTTAACTATGCGCATCTGCCAACGCTTTTTGCCGCCCAGCGTAAAATTAAAGATGCCGATTTACCCAGCGCGCAGCAGAAACTGGATATTTTGCAGGAGACGATCGTATCGCTTACTCAGGCCGGTTATCAGTTTATCGGGATGGACCATTTTGCCCGTCCGGACGACGAACTGGCCGTCGCGCAGCGCGAAGGCGTGCTGCACCGTAATTTTCAGGGCTATACGACCCAGGGCGATACCGATCTGTTGGGGATGGGGGTTTCTGCTATCAGCATGATTGGCGATGGCTACATGCAGAATCAGAAAGAGCTGAAGCGTTATTACCAGCAAGTGGATGAGCGGGGCAATGCGCTATGGCGTGGTATTACGCTGACCCGTGATGATTGCATTCGTCGCGATGTTATCAAAGCGCTGATTTGTAACTTCCGCCTGGATTTTAACGCTGTCGAACAGCAGTGGGGTTTGCATTTCGCTGAGTATTTTGCCGAAGATTTGCAGTTACTGTCGCCGCTGGCGAAAGATGGGCTGGTGGATATTAGCGAGAAGGGAATTCAGGTGACGGCGAAAGGTCGTTTGCTGATCCGCAATATCTGCATGTGCTTTGATGCTTATTTGCGCCAGAAAGCGCGGATGCAGCAGTTCTCGCGCGTCATTTAGCCGGGTTGCCCGGTGGCGCTGCGCTTACCGGGCCTACACGTTGCGACAACCTGTAGGCCGGATAAGCATTAGCGCCATCCGGCACATTGTCAGCTGAACAGTCCTACCAGCGCGGCACACAACACGGCGGCTAGCGCAGTTTGTGGCGTGTGGCTGTCGACCGCTCCACTCGATACCAGATTAATAATAGATTCTAACATAATGAATCCCCCCGTTTGCCGGGCATGATCATACTGAACTCATCGGAACAGTAAAGCGCAAAATAGCAGCGTTTTGCGCTCAATTATTAATCTTTACACTCGCGGGTAATGTTTACTCCATTCCCAGCTCTTTCAACTTCCGCGTTAGGGTGTTTCGCCCCCAACCGAGCAGCCTGGCGGCTTCCTGTTTATGACCCTGCGTATGGCGTAACGCCGTGGTCAGTAGCGTTCTCTCCAGTTCTGACTGCGCTTCAGAAAGCAGGTTTTGATGACCGGATCGCAAGGCGCGGTCCGCCCATTGCGCCAGTAATGTAGCCCAGCTATCCGGCGGCAGGTGGGACGGGCTATCCGGCGCCGAGGCTTCAAACAGTTCGCCCGGTAAATCCTGGATCAATACCTCCTGTCCGGCGGCCATGACGGTGAGCCAGCGGCAGGTATTTTCTAACTGACGCACGTTACCAGGCCATGCCAGGCGCGTTAACGCCGTTTCGGTTTCCGGATGTAATAATTTGGCTTCCACACCTAATTCACGGGCGGCGACCTGCAAAAAATGGCGCGCCAGGCGCGGAATATCCTCACGGCGCTCGCGCAACGGCGGAAGATGGATACGAATCACGTTCAGGCGGTGGAACAGGTCTTCGCGGAATTTCCCTTCCTGAACGCGTCGTTCGAGGTTCTGGTGGGTGGCGGCGATAATGCGCACATCCACTTTTACCGGCGCATACCCGCCCACGCGGTAGAACTGTCCGTCAGCCAGCACGCGTAACAGACGAGTCTGGACATCCAGCGGCATATCGCCAATTTCGTCCAGAAACAGCGTGCCGCCGTCAGCCTGCTCGAAACGGCCCTGCCGGATGGTATTCGCCCCGGTAAAAGCGCCTTTCTCATGGCCAAACAGTTCGGATTCAATCAAATCTTTCGGGATGGCCGCCATATTGAGCGCGATAAACGGCGCTTTGGCGCGTGGGCTATGGCGATGTAGCGCATGGGCGACCAGTTCTTTACCGGTTCCTGATTCGCCGTTAATCAGCACGCTAATCGAAGAACGCGACAGCCGACCAATAATGCGAAACACATCCTGCATGGCGGGCGCTTCGCCTATCATGTCTGTTGTCGGGCCGTTAACCTCGATATTACGCGGCTGCTGCTGCTCCTGATAGTGGCTAATCGCGCGCTCGACCAGAGCGACGGCTTCATCAATATCAAACGGTTTAGGCAGATAATCAAACGCCCCCTGCTGATAGGCGCTCACGGCGGCATCTAAATCGGAATGCGCGGTCATAATGATGACCGGAAGCATCGGGTGACGCTGTTTAATCTGCTTTAATAGCGCCAGCCCGTCCATTCCCGGCATTCGGATATCCGACAGCAAGACGTCCGGCGTTTTACTGGCCAGCGCAGCCAGTACTTCATTACCATTCTCAAAGGTGGTACAGGTCAACCCTGCCCCGGCGAGAGCACGCTCAAGCACCCAACGGATGGAACTATCATCATCGACGACCCAGACTATTCCTCGTTGCATAAACACCTCTATTTCCGAATCGGCAGGTAAACCGAAAACTCGGTATGCCCCGGCCAACTGGTAAATTCAATTTTGCCGGCGTGTTGATCGATAAGATTGCGGGCGATAGATAACCCAAGCCCGGTGCCGCCTTCGCGACCGCTGACCATCGGGTAGAACAGCGTATCCTGTAAATGGGGAGGAATGCCCGGCCCATTGTCTTCAACGTCTATACGCGCCGCCAGGCGATAGCGTTCGCCATGCAGCGTTAACTGGAAGGCGGTACGCGTACGCAGCGTAATTTCGCCGCCTTCCGGCCCCAGCGCCTGCAAGGCATTGCGGACAATATTCAGCAGTACTTGCTCAATTTGTTCCGGGTCGTGCGGCAGTTCTGGCAGACTGGGGTCATAATCGCGGATAAGCCGGACATTATCCGGCAGTTCCATCGATACCAGCGCCACCACGCGCTCCGCGACTTTATGTATGCTCTCGGTAATGTGCATTCCCGGGTGCTGCGGCCCCAGCAAACGATCGACAAGGTTGCGTAGCCTGTCGGCCTGTTCAATGATGACTTTGGTATATTCCGTTAGCGCCGGGTCGGGCAGCGCCTTGCTGAGTAGCTGCGCCGCGCCGCGCAGGCCGCCGAGCGGATTTTTGATTTCGTGCGCCAGACCGCGCACCAGATCGCGGGCGGCGATTTGCTGCGCGTGCTGCAACTGCTCCTGACTCAGACGACGCTGGTTATCCATCGGCGCCATTTCGAGCAGTATAAAATCGTCGGGCAGACGTTGGGCGGTCAAAGAGAGAATATGCGAGCGACTATCAATCACCAGCGTCACTTCGTTATCGGTAAAGCCTTGCCCTGCCGCTAAACTTTCGCGCATCAGGTCAATGTTTAACGAAAAATAGCTCAACAGTTCAGGTAACGGCGTCCCGAACAGTTTGCGTGAGCTTTGCGCGAGCAACTGCTGCGCGGCAGGATTGGCGTAATGGATTGCCAGCGCGTCGTCGACCACTAGCACGCTGTTGATTAACGAATTGAGGATCTGCCCAGCATCGGGCTGTATGCCGCTTGCCATTCAGCAGTCTCCTGGAAAAGGTTGCACCATTTTAGTGCATTATAGCTTTTTACCACTAAAAAGCGCGTGAGATCAGATTGTTGGTGGAGAAAAAAGCCCATCCAGGGATGGGCTGAAAGTTTCCACGGCAACTCAAAAACTCCTGACGCCTTTCACGCTGCTGTTGTGTTGGCTGCTTTCGCTTACCCCAGTCACATCGCTATCTATGCTCCTGGGCATGTGCTCAGTTGCCGCCTTGCAGCAACGCGAAATTCGTCGGATTTTTAATATACGATTAAACGCTGTAGTACAGCTCAAACTCTACCGGGTGCGGGGTCATACGCACGCGGTCATCTTCTTCGCGACGCAGCGCAATATACGCATCGATCGCTTCATCCGTGAACACGCCGCCTGCTTTCAGGAACTCGCGGTCCAGGTCCAGCGCGTTCAGCGCTTCTTCCAGAGAACCCGCTACCTGTGGGATCTCTTTCGCTTCTTCCGGCGGCAGGTCATACAGGTTTTTGTCCATGGCTTCGCCCGGGTGAATCTTATTCTTAATCCCGTCCAGACCGGCCATCAGAAGGGCGGCAAAGCACAGATACGGGTTAGCCGCCGGGTCCGGGAAGCGAACTTCGATACGGCGCGCTTTCGGAGACGCCACCACCGGAATACGGATGGAGGCGGAACGGTTACGGGCGGAGTAGGCCAACATCACCGGCGCTTCGTAACCCGGGACCAGACGCTTGTAGGAGTTGGTGGTCGGGTTCGCCAGGGCGTTGATGGCTTTGGCGTGTTTGATGACGCCGCCGATGTAGTACAGCGCCTGCTCAGACAGACCGGCATATTTGTCGCCAGAGAACAGGTTGGTGCCGTTCTTCGCCAGCGACATGTGGCAGTGCATACCGGAACCGTTATCGCCGAACATCGGTTTTGGCATAAAGGTCGCGGTCTTACCGAAGCGGTGAGCCACGTTATGCACGACATATTTGTAAATCTGAATTTCGTCGGCTTTTTTGGTCATGGTGTTAAAGCGGGTCGCCACTTCGTTCTGACCTGCGGTCGCTACTTCGTGGTGGTGCGCTTCAACGACCAGGCCCATCTGCTCCATGACCAGACACATTTCAGAACGGATATCCTGCGCGGAGTCAACTGGCGGAACCGGGAAATAACCACCTTTCACGCCCGGACGATGGCCTTTGTTGCCGCCTTCGTACTTGGTAGAGGAGTTCCAGGCGCCTTCAATATCGTCAATCGCCACATGTGAGCCGGAGATAGATGCGCCGAAGCGGATGTCGTCGAACAGGAAGAATTCTGGTTCCGGCCCAAACAGGACGGTATCGGCGATACCGGTCGCGCGCAGGTAGTCTTCCGCACGTTTTGCGATGGAACGTGGGTCACGGTCATAACCTTGCAGAGTGCCTGGCTCCAGGATGTCGCAACGGATAATCAGGGTAGAGTCCGCGAAGAACGGGTCAATCACTGCGGTGGATGCGTCTGGCATCAGCACCATGTCGGATTCGTTAATGCCTTTCCAGCCGCCGATAGAGGAGCCGTCAAACATTTTGCCTTCTTCAAAGAATTCGGCATTTACCTGATGAGCAGGAATCGTGACGTGCTGTTCTTTGCCTTTGGTATCGGTGAAGCGCAGATCGACAAACTTCACTTCGTGCTCGTTCAGCATCGTCAAAACGTGTTCAGCGGACATACTTGTACTCTCCCGGATTGGTCATGGTCGGTCGTCGTGGTAACGAGATCTTCAATTCTGCTGGCCGTGTCGCCGTAAAAATATAAAGCGAAATCTGTGCCAACTTTCACATTGCCCCCAAAAGGCGTTATCATGCGCACCATCGTGCAAAAGGGCTGCACCACGGTGACTATGTTGCACCAAAATAGTGCTTCAATGTGAACATTAAGCACCACATTGGTGCAATAGAACGCAAGCCACCCTTTTAACGCTCCGTGAAAGCGATCACAAAGAGACTCTGCAATACTTGTTTGCGGAGGATGTTTGTGATCCTGTTTTGTAGTGCGATTAATCCGTGTACAATAACGCGCTATTTCTAATGCCTGAGGCAAAGTTGTGATCGAAAATTTGCGTAACATCGCCATCATCGCGCACGTTGACCATGGTAAAACTACCCTGGTTGATAAGCTGCTCCAGCAATCCGGTACGTTCGACGCGCGTGCCGAAACTCAAGAGCGAGTGATGGACTCCAACGATTTGGAGAAAGAGCGTGGTATTACTATCCTCGCTAAAAACACCGCTATTAAATGGAATGATTACCGTATCAACATCGTTGATACTCCCGGGCACGCTGACTTCGGTGGTGAAGTAGAGCGCGTCATGTCCATGGTTGACTCTGTGCTGCTGGTGGTTGACGCATTTGACGGCCCGATGCCGCAAACGCGCTTCGTGACCAAAAAAGCCTTTGCTCATGGCCTGAAACCCATTGTGGTTATCAACAAAGTTGACCGTCCTGGCGCGCGCCCTGACTGGGTTGTTGACCAGGTATTCGACCTGTTTGTTAACCTCGACGCGACCGACGAACAGCTGGACTTCCCGATCATCTACGCTTCGGCGCTGAACGGTATCGCGGGCCTGGACCACGAAGATATGGCGGAAGACATGACCCCGCTGTATCAGGCGATCGTTGATCATGTTCCGGCGCCGGACGTTGACCTCGATGGTCCGTTGCAGATGCAGATCTCCCAGCTGGACTACAACAACTATGTTGGCGTTATCGGCATTGGCCGTATCAAACGCGGCAAAGTGAAGCCGAACCAGCAGGTCACTATCATCGATAGTGAAGGGAAAACCCGTAACGCGAAAGTAGGTAAAGTGCTGACGCATCTGGGTCTGGAGCGTATCGACAGCGATATCGCCGAAGCGGGCGATATCATTGCGATCACCGGTCTGGGCGAGCTGAACATTTCCGACACCATCTGCGACCCGCAGAACGTTGAAGCGCTGCCGGCGCTGTCCGTTGATGAGCCGACCGTGTCTATGTTCTTCTGCGTTAACACCTCGCCGTTCTGCGGTAAAGAAGGTAAGTTTGTGACTTCTCGTCAGATTCTTGATCGTCTGAACAAAGAGCTGGTGCATAACGTGGCGCTGCGCGTTGAAGAAACCGAAGATGCGGATGCGTTCCGTGTATCCGGTCGTGGCGAACTGCACCTGTCCGTGCTGATTGAAAATATGCGTCGTGAAGGTTTCGAACTGGCGGTTTCCCGTCCGAAAGTTATCTTCCGTGAAATCGACGGTCGTAAACAAGAGCCGTACGAAAACGTGACGCTGGACGTCGAAGAGCAGCACCAGGGGTCTGTCATGCAGGCGCTGGGCGAGCGTAAAGGCGACCTGAAAAACATGAATCCGGACGGTAAAGGCCGCGTACGTCTCGACTACGTGATCCCAAGCCGCGGGCTGATTGGTTTCCGTTCAGAATTCATGACCATGACTTCCGGTACGGGTCTGCTGTACTCCACCTTCAGCCATTACGACGATATTCGTCCGGGTGAAGTGGGCCAGCGTCAGAACGGTGTACTGATCTCCAACGGTCAGGGTAAAGCGGTGGCGTTTGCGCTGTTCGGTTTGCAGGATCGCGGTAAGCTGTTCCTGGGTCACGGCGCGGAAGTTTACGAAGGCCAGATTATTGGTATTCACAGTCGCTCCAACGACCTGACGGTAAACTGCCTGACCGGTAAGAAACTGACCAACATGCGTGCGTCCGGTACGGATGAAGCGGTGATTCTGGTTCCGCCAATTAAAATGAGCCTTGAGCAAGCGCTGGAGTTCATTGATGACGACGAACTGGTAGAAGTCACCCCAACCTCTATCCGTATCCGTAAACGTCACCTGACGGAAAACGATCGCCGCCGTGCGAACCGTGGTCAGAAAGAAGAGTAATTAACGCTCTTACGGATAAAAACCCTGCCGAAATGAAAACTCGGCGGGGTTTTTTTATTCACATTGATAAAGAGATAAGGTCGTCAAAAAATTAGCAATCGCTGGCGTATTATGCCGACCAATGACGCTATCCGCATAAACCTTTGCCCGAGCGCTGGCATTCCCCATCGCTACACCCAATCCGGCTAAACGTAGCATTTCCGCATCGTTATCATTATCGCCAAACGCCATCACTTCGCGCATTGCGATATGCTGTTGCTGTGCATATCTGACGAGGCTTTGTCCTTTGCTACACCCCTTCTGGAGAATATCCAGTTGATGATGCCAGGACCAGGTACAGCTTAGCTGTAATTCATGCTGTATAAACTCAGCAATATGTTGTAGTTGTTTTATGTGCCGATGAACGACGCTGATTTGCCAAATATTCTCCCTACTGCTTAGCTCATCAGCCTGAAAGATTATTTTATCATCAGCACGAATTGTCGGTTTAAGCGGATATACCCGCGCCAGTATTTTTTCCGTTTGTAAGTGCGTCAGCGGCAGCGGATGAAGGATCTGCTGTTGAGCCGGTTGATAAATATAACTTCCGTTACAACAGATCATCGGTTCGTTGAGCGCCAGCGTTTGATAATACGCATAGGCTTCACGATGAGAGCGGCCGGTGACAAGCATTATTCGGCAGCCCATGTCCTGCATCTGACGGATAGCGGTTAGCGACTCTGGCAGAATTTGTTTATTACGGTTTAGCAGCGTTCCATCAAGATCAAAAGCGATTAAACGATATCGCATGAGCGCCCGATCCTAAAGCAGCGTGAGGTATCCAGGTGATTCAGCAATGGAATATCGAGACGGTGCTGATAAGCGAGAAAACAGTGGCATTGTTTTGCCTGGCAGGCGGGAGAATTAAGCCGTTGCTGATATAAATTACCCATTTTAATTTTGCTGATATGACAAGCAAAAAGATCGCCTTCTGCATTCATAAAAATACTTTTTCTTCCTGCGGTACAGATATCCAACTGGGCTGGCCACTGCTGCGTTTCAATCACATACAGCGGATCGAGTTCGCCGAAGGCGATGGTTTCCTCAACGGTATGCCGGGTATTGGCACACTCGTTGGCGTTAAGCCAAAAATAATTCTGGTCAGGCAACTGCTGGCGTAGCCAACGAAACTGGTCGATATCTTTCATACTGGCGACAGCCCCCGCGCACCAGGTTATTCCGGCGGCAGAGAGCGCTAAACACTGCTGGAGAAAGCGCTCAGCGGTAATTTGTGAGGGATGAAAAGAACACCATAACCGAAGCTTTGAGATATCTCCGCCGCCAGCACGAAATGACTCCAGCAATGACATTAACGAAAAAGAGGCGTTAGTTTGTATGCCGACCGCCTGAACATGAGGATAGCGGCTAATTTCTGCCAGCGCCGCCATGTAATAACGCAAGCGTAGCGCCTCGCCATAAGGCGTAATCATCACATTCAACGGCGTACCTAAAAGAGGCAAATGGTCAACCATGCGCCATAGCGCGGCTTCGTCGCGTTTTTTATCGTTACGGGCGTGTTTATGGAACGGGCAATAGCCGCAATGATAATTACACGATTTAAGATAGCCGCGATAAAACAGCGTGTGAATATCGCGCAGGGCGGGGGTGCTCATCTCTGCCGATTCTCCCGTAGCATCACCTCAGGCGAAACGAACACAGGAGCAAGGCAATCGGATAATGCCATACCGGTCTCCGTTAGCCGGAGGCGACTGCCATTCTGATAACAGTAGCCCTGCCGTATAAAGCGTTCCAGGTCGGGGAAATCCCTTAGCGCATCGCTGGCAAAATATTGCTGATAATCGCTAAGAGAAAGTCCCTGCCAGAAAAATAGATTTTTAATGATAAAGCGGCGTTTCATTTCATCAGGGGGAAGCAGATAACCGTGATTAATGACGGTCTTATCCGGGCTGTCGATAAACGCCTGAATGATTTTTCGTGATGTCTGCAGGTTCGACGACCACGGCGAACAGTAATGCAGATTGCCAAGATAACTTCTGCCGCCCGCGCCGAGCGCCAGTGAGTTTTCAAATCCGCAGCTTTCCGCCGCGGCGGATGGCGCTGGATTAAGGACGAAACGGCGCATGGACGTTTGGGTGTAGCCCGCGTTGCGTAAAAGATCGCGGGCTAAAACGTAGTAGCTATGCATATTTTCCTGGCGAGGCATATTATAAAGCGGATAAAGAAACAGCTCTTCCGGTTGATAAACGAGCGCCTGATGTAACGATTCCGTCAGGCTTGCGTGAGTCTGGCCGGGAATGCCGTAAATAATATCAATATTGAGTGATGGAAAATGACCCGCCTTTAGCCATGCCAGCGCCTGGTGCGCGCTGGCGGCATTGTGGCGGCGATGCAGCGTATGTAACTCGCTATCATGAAAACTTTGTACGCCAATACTGACGCGATTAACGGAAAAGGCGTTTAATAGCGCTACTTTTTCTGCCGTGGTATCCGTAGGGGAAGTTTCAATTGTTTTATAAATATTCCAGTCAACATTGAGCACATCAAAGACGGAAAAAAATAACTTCTCTAATTGCGCAATGTTTAATAGCAGAGGTGTGCCGCCGCCTACGGTAAAGCTTGCCCAGTGGACGGGCGCCAGCGCCATTTGTCGGCCCTGGGTAATAATCGCGTCGATATAGCTATCAATGAACGTATTATCTGCGCCTGTGCAGGTAAATAAATTACAGAACCCACAGCGACTTTGACAAAAGGGCATATGAACATACAGATGTGTGTCGTGCTCGTAAATCCGCGGTTTTACTTCGCTAAAGCTGACGTTCTCCAGCTCCCGATAAGCCGTCTTATGTGGATAACTGTACATATACTGACGATAAATATCATTGTTATTCATATTAATGATTACAGCTCAGCAAGAAATGCATATAGGGAACGGTATTAACGATCGGATGATTAAAACTATGGAAATATTTCCCGTCTTCGCCATAGCAGGTACCGTGATCGGAACAGACAATAACGAACGTTTCGCCGCCGGTTTGGCGGAAAATGTTTAGTAATCCGTCGATGCGGGCGTCGATATAGCGTAGCGCGGCGGCATGGGTCTCTACGGTATCGCCTGGGGCCGCGCCCTCAACGTAAAAATGGTTAGGGTAATGAATCGTATCAATATTGATATACATCATGACCGGTTGGCTGCCAGCACGCTCGGCCATGATTTTCTGGATATAATGGATCTGGTTATCCATACTTTCTTTAACCGTACAGGCAAAGCGTGGATGCCAGTAACTCTCTTTAAACATCGACGGGAACACTTTTCCCATGCCGGAGCGGTTATTAAAGAAAGAGACGCCGCCAATACAGATGGTCTGGTAGCCTTTATTTTCCAGACTTTTTATCCATGTTGCGTCATCAAAGGCAAATGCATTTTTCGGCCCTTTACGACCAAGTCCGATATCTTTTGGGAAAAACAGCATGGTCTGATTAACGGTATCATCAATAGGTTTTGGCATAAAACCTGAAAACATGGCGTGATGCGAAGGCCAGGTAAAATTACCGGCCGCCTCGCATTTCGTCCATTGTCCATAATGATTAAGGTTGGGCGTATTTCCGGCGGTTTGTTCCTGAAGCGCAATATCGTAGCGTAACGAGTCCAGCACAATAAAAAGAATA
This sequence comes from Salmonella sp. 741265116_PST, assembly GCF_046567715.1. Lineage (NCBI taxonomy): Bacteria > Pseudomonadati > Pseudomonadota > Gammaproteobacteria > Enterobacterales > Enterobacteriaceae > Salmonella > Salmonella sp. 741265116_PST. The sequence goes on from NZ_JBKFPH010000012.1 coordinate 21,356, forward strand.
TGAGCGTTATTACTAATTAGCGCATTCATATTGAGTTCGCCATCGCCGGTGTCAATCGACGCGTGCAGCGAGACGGGGACTTCATCCATTGAATTATACATTTTGCTTCCTCATGGCCCGGATTTGCGCCTGATAAATTAGATTGTTCTGCTGCGCATCCTGATAAATCAAATCACCCTGGCCATTAATTTCAATAATATACGGCGTCAGGCTGGTAGTAAGTAAAACATCAATACCCGCTAAACGAATGTCAGGAAAAAGCCGCATGGCATTTTGACAGAGCGTATCGATCTCAGTCACTTTTGCGGCAGATAGCTCCAGACTTTCGAAGCGGTAAGCCTGGTTTTGCAGATGTAAGTTAGTAATGGGCTGCGAGGAGGTTCTGACTACTCGCCAGATAATTTCGCCATCCAGGCAGACGATGCGTAAATCATAGGTTTTACGCTTTACGCTGGCTTTGGGCAGCCACTGCTCGACGAGGTTTTCCTGCTGAAGAACGCCATCAATAATGAGCTGGATATCTTCTTTCTGACGATACTGTTGGATTTTTTTGCTGTTAAATAGCTGTTGCCCTGATATGGCAATCGCGCTGTAAAGCACCTGCTTTATGCCGTCAGGATGGCGGCGCAAAGCGATAACGCCCGCCGCGCCAGAACCCAGCGAGGGCTTAATGAACACGCTGGCGACCTTTTTTTCCTCCATGATAGCGGTGAGATGTGCAAAACTTTTTACGTCTTCCGCTACCAACGGCGGCGTGGGGATGCCGTGTTCCAGTAAGCGCCGCTTGCAGCGTTTTTTATCCAACAGGTGAACGAGGCCCGCCGGATGGTTAAGCCAGGTGATGCCAGGACGCGCCGCCATGTTCTGCAAAAAATGGATATAGTCCAGACCGATCGCGTTTATTTTGCGGATGTCTGTTTCACTGTGTACTGGCGGGTCGATTTTAACAATGCCAGAGGTCAGCGAAGCGTCCAGCGCGTGCGGATGAGTCAGCGCCGTGACGGATTCCCCAAGTACGGCGGCAGCCTGCATAAAATAATGCGTGCGCTTGCTCTGACGGGGGCCAATGAGCGTAATCACAATAAATCCCTTTATCGGTGAGTAGGGGAATGTGTACATTCCCCAACACAATCACTCGGTGTACATCGCATTCATATAAATATCGCCATCGTAATCATCAGGCTCCAGCGCTTCTGAAAGATTAAGGGTTATCGGCAGCGCGGCTTTTAGCTTTTCCTGCATCTCCGGCGTCAAATAGTGGTGGTAGAGATCGAGTGTTTCCAGATGCACAATTCGGTCTTTATGCTCCAGCAGCGCCTCTGCGCCGTTGTCCGTTAAGGTACCGCACGAGAGTTCCAGCACGTTAAGCTGCGGCAGGATATTACTTTCCAGCACCCGGCGGACGATATCATCCTGCTCTTCGCTGTTCATCAACCCCAGATGGGTGAGCTGAGGGAAAAGGTCTTTGGATGCCAGCGCCATCACGTCATCCAGCGAACCGTCAAAACCGTATTCCTCTACGCCCAGGAAGAGCTTCAGCGTTTTTAATGCAGGGAGCTGCGCATTTTGTAGTTCGGCAAGTACGTTAGAAGGGATGCCGCCGGAAATGATTTCCAGGTGCTCCAGTTTCTCATGATGTATAGCGCCCAGTCGCAGATCCGACGCGCCTTTAATGATCAGTTCTTTCAGATTGGGTAACGCCGCATAGAGCCTGGAATAGTTACCTTGTTTAATCCAGGAGATCTCGCAGTCTTCGCTCTCCATATCACCGATAAACAGTGATTCCAGGTGAGCAAAGCGGGGGGCGTTCTCCACAATCATATCAATAATAGGCTGGCAGGTTTCGTCTTCCCAACAATCACCCCAGTTACCAATGGTCAGTGAGCGAAGCTTTGGCAGATCTTCATCGGTTAAAATCAAATTAATGAGCTGTTCCTGGGTTAATTTATTGTCCCAATCAATATTAAATCGCTTATTCATTTGTTTCCCTTCTCTATAAGCATGAATACGGTAAAACGCTTTGCGAATATTATCATGGCGCTTAGGGGCGGGATATCGGGAGTCTGATTCAGGATGAATGAGCGGGCAGAACAACTACCCGCTGTGATGCAGATTCGGAAAATAGAGGCGATAATATCAGAAGAAATACTTCGCCCCGATACGAATCTGGTTTTGCTCTCTATGGTAGGGGCCCACGTTACGATCTAACCAGCGTAATTCAAAGTAGGGCAACCAGTGTTCATTGATACGATAACGGAAGGTATTAGTGATTTCCCAATGATGCTTCGTACCATTACTACTATTAAAATCATTAACGTTATAAAAATAGTGTGGTTCAAAGGTATAAGAAAATTTATCGGTAATGGTAAAATTCCAATAGTTACCGATTTCATAGCTGTCATTATTATCCAGTTCGCCATTCAAATCGGTTGAACTATAATTATTGTGATTGTATCGGTTACGTACCGTAAGATTAAACCACGGGGTAAATTTATAGTTAACATCCAGATAGACGGCGCCGCCGGAACCAATGCTTTTGTCGTTTATTAACCCGCCAGGCTGGATGGTTAATTTATCTGTAGGTTTAAATAACGGATACCAGCCCTCAATCTCATTATAACCGTGCTTTAATTCATCATCACGCTGTAGCGTATAGGTATTGGTCAACATAATTCCGGCCCCCATATCGGAGTTATAGCCGACGCGCAGCATAAACTCCATTTGGTCAGACGCCAGGTTATAGGCCTCACGGTTTTCTACATAAGCGCCAGCAAAAACAGAGGTGGATATTACAGAAGTTAATATCACTAGAGTATTCAGAGATTTCATAATAAATCCATTTTTCAAATGTAGGGAAGCCGCCATCCATCGGGATGGATAAAGCGGCAAGTGTCGTTTAATTATTTACAGTAGAAATACTTTGTTTATTATTAGTCGCGACAATTTGATTACCTGTTTTCTTTCGTTGGGCAATTTCCTCGATAATAAAAGCGAAACGTTGTTTATTGAGCTTATAAAAAAAGCCCATCGTTAGTGCTGCGATAATGGCAAGACCGCAAGGCCATAAAAAAATGAGCTGACGCAAACCAAGCAACGTGGTGTCACTTTGAGCTATGTTGGGGATATAACCGATTTGCGTCAGCATAATACTTGGCAAAAAGCCAGCAAGCGCAGCGGAAATTTTGCGGGAAAAGGTATAACCCGTATACACCGAGCCTTCAGCACGAATACCCGTTTTCCATTCACCGTAGTCAACCGTATCCGGAACCAGTGCCCAGTTCAGGCTGTTGACGAAAGCGGTACCGAAAAAGGCGATACAAGAGAAAATAACAAACAGGAATGACGTTCCACCCCAGATAAAATTCAGGATATCGCCAACGGCCCACAATATCAGACCACCAAGATAAACCTGTTTTTTCCCGAAGCGTTTTACCGCAGCAGGTACTAATAAAACACCAATCAGGATACAGCCCATGCTGAAAAAACCCATCCATGACAACAAATGAATATCGTTCAGCACGTACTGAGTGTAATAAACCTGAATGGCCAGCTTGATATTAAAGGCGGCCAGCGTGCACAAATTGGCAACGCAGAGCACCAGCAGCGGCGGATTACGAAAAATCGCGCAGAAGGACTTCAATATGCTGGGTTTATGCGTGTCAGGTACGGTTTCGATATACCGTTCTTTCACCCCGCTAAAGCACCACCACATGCTGAACAGCCCGCAGACCGAAAAAATGACTGCTGCAATCAGATAACCCAGCGAAGGGGAACGGGTAAACAGCGCCTGAATGGGCATAAAACCTACGGTACAAAGAAGAAGGCCAATGGTAGCGCCGCCTTGTCGCCATGCGGCGAGCTGGGCGCGCTCATGCGGATTTTTGGTAATAGCGGGTACCATCGCGCCGTATGAGCAGTTCATCAGGCTGTAGAACAGACCGAACAACATAAACAGCACCGTCGCGAAGGCTGTTTTAACGGGTAAAGTAAAGTGAGTGGCAAAGAATTGCGCAGTAGCAACCAGAGCGACCGGAAATGACGCATACAGAATAAAAGGCCGAAACTTTCCTTTTGCGCCAATATTACGGCGTGAATCCAGCAATACGCCGGTGAGCATATCGGTAAAAGCGGTGAAGAATTTCGCCACCAGAAAGATAATTCCACCGTAATATGCAGGCATCCCGAGTTCATCGGTATAAAACTTCAGTAGATACAGCGTACCGATACACAGCATCAGATTTGAGCCGAAATCGCCCACGCCATAGGCGCATTTTTCCCGCAGGCTCAACTTTAGCGTTAGCGGATCATGATTAGACATAATCGCCTCTCAAAACGCCCCGCAGGGCGTTATATTTTATTGTTGTTAAACCGTATGTTTCCGGGCCTCAATCTCTTCCACAATTTGCACGTACATCTTCTCGTTGAGGTTGTAGAAACAGCCCATCGCAATAATGGTGATGACCGCCAGCACGCAAGGATAAATAAAGATCAACTGGCGTAGGCCTTCGACGGTGCCTGCCGATTGCACCACATTCGGGATATAACCGATTTGCGTCAGCATCCAGCCGGGGAAGAACCCTGCCAGCGCCTGGGAGACCTTACGGAAGAACGTGAAGCCGGTGTAAACCGTCCCTTCCGAGCGGACGCCGGTGCGCCATTCACCGTACTCCACCGTGTCGGAAACCAGCGCCCAGTTCAGGCTGTTGACGAAGGCGGAACCGAAGAACGCCAGGCAGGAGAAGGCGACAAAACTGACCGAGCCGCCGCCAAAGAAGTAGTTGAGCAGATCGCCCGCCACCCATATTAACAGCCCGCCGATATAGACTTTCTTCTTGCCAAAACGCCTTACTGCGCCGGGCATCAAAAAGACGCCGATAAAAATACAGCCCATGCTAAAGAAGCCCATCCAGGAGAGGAGGATCGGGTCGTTAAGAACGTACTGGGTGTAATAAACCTGAATCGCCAGTTTGACGTTGAAGGCGCCAAGAGTACAAAGGTTGGCGATACACAGAATAAACAGCGGACGGTTACCGGCGATGGCGCGGAACGACTGCAATAATCCGGGCTTTTGCGCGTTATCGACAGGTTTCACTTCGACGTAGCGCTCTTTAACGCCGGCGTAGCACAGCCACATAAATAGCAGGCCAAACAATGAAAATAGCGTGGCGGCGAAAATATAGCTGAGTTGGGCATTGCCTTCGATCAGGTTCATGACCGGCACAAAGCCAACGGTACACAGCAGCAGGCCGAGAGTGGCGCCGCCCTGACGCCAGGCGGCAAGCGAGGCGCGTTCATCCGGGTTCTTGGTAATCGCGGGCACCATCGCGCCATACGAGCAGTTCATCATGCTGAAAACCAGCCCATACAACATAAACAGCATCGTTGCGACGACGGTTTTTCCCGTCACCTCAAACGGTGTGCCGACAAAGTTAGCAATCGCCAGTAGCGTTACCGGAAATGCCGCGTAAAGCACGAACGGGCGGAATTTGCCCTTCGGACCAATTTTACGCCGCGAGTCGAGCATAATGCCGGTACCCATATCGGTAAATGCGGTAAAAAATTTGGCGATCAGGAAAATGATCCCGCCGTAAGTCCCTGGTAAACCCAGCACATCGGTATAAAATTTGAGTAAATAGAGGGTCCCGATATCTAACAGGATATTGGAACCTAAATCCCCCAGTCCATAGGCAAGTTTTTCTTTAAACGGCAAGCGTAGGGTTGCCGGATTCGATGATGTTTGACTCATTATTCTTCTCCATCTGCCCGCAGGTTACCCTGCGGGCGAGCCGTATTAGATATTCCGTAAAGAAGCAAAAAGTGAAGCCCACTCGCTCTTCGCGCGATAGAAGACCGGCGGCTTGCCAATGGGCGCATCCACGGTAATTTCACCGCCGTGGTGAACTTCGCCGGTCCAGATATTCACCCAGTGATCTTCCGGCAGGTACAGCGTCCAGTCGCAACGCCCCTGCTCATGAACCGGCGCGACCAGCAGATCCTGACCGAGCAGATATTGATATTTCAGGGTGTAGGTTGCGGCATCGTTCTCGTAATGCAGGAATAGCGGACGCATGACCGGCAGACCGGTAGCCGCGTTTTGCGCCACCGCCTGCTTGAGATACGGTTTCAGCGTGGTAAAGACGGTGGTCATGCGGGCAAAGTGGGCAATAGTTTCCGCGTCGCCGTCGAACTGCCAGTTATCGCCGGGGCGGTTGCCTTCATGGGTGCGCATCATCGGCGTAAAGGCGCTGAAATCGCACCAGCGCAGCAGCAACTCTTTGCTGCGTTTCATGTCAAACAGGGTGGTGTAGCCGCCGATATCGCTGTGATGCAGACCATGGCCGGTCATCGCCAGCGACAATGCCGCAGGCACTACAGAGGCCAGACCATCATCAAGGCTCCAGTCAACGTTCTGGTCACCTGCCCACATCATGGTGGAATATTTCTGACTGCCGGTGTAACCCGCACGCATAAAGAACAGGATCTCGCCGAGTTTGCCGGTCTCCTGTAGCGCTTCGTAGTTACATTTCGCCCACAGCGCAGGCCAGGCGTTATGCATGATCTCTGCGCTGACGCCGTTGTGCAGATACGTGTCGGTCGGCAGATATTCGCCGAAATCCGCCATCCAGCCGCTGCAGCCGAGCGCGATCATGTTCTTTTTGATGACGTCTTTGAACCAGTCGTAAGCTTCAGGATTGGTCAGATCGACCACGCCGCCATAGAATTCGCCAAACTCGACCAGATAGTCGCCGCCCGTGGCGTCTTTCGCCAGATAGCCGTGTTTCGCCGCCTCGGCGCAGAGGTCTTTATCACTGGCGACGTATGGGTTGATATAAGAGAGGAACTGGACGCCTTCTTCTTTCCACTGTTTGATACGGCTATCCAGCTGTGGATAGTTGTCGCTATTCCACTTCCAGTTCCACATCACGCGCTTGCCGAAAGAGGTCATACGAATGCCGGACCAGTCCTGCGCCCAAATACCGTTCACTTTTACGCCTGCGTTGCGCATGGTATCCAGTTTTTGCTGACAAACTTCCGTACCGCCCTGAATGCCGAGCGTGACGCCGTCGTAAACCCAGTCCGGCAGCTCCGGCTGGCGGCCTAACAGCGCAGTCAGTTTTTCCAGCAGGGCGATGTAGGTGTCGGCACACTCAAAACGCAGCGTAGTTTTATCTTCCCACAGCGCCAGTTCGTGATACTCCGGCGCGCTGAAGTCGAAATTCATATAACAGCTATTATCGACGTGGCAGTAATACTTCTGCGTGCTGACAAAGGTTGGCTGGGGGAAGAAGGTCCAGTAATAGTCGCCGCCGGCGTTCTCTTTACAGTCTGCCTGCCAGGTGACATAGCTGGTTTTATTACGGCCAACGCCCTGTTCGCTGGTCCACAGCGGGAACGGCTTGCCGCGCAAATCGAAATAAGAGAACTGTTCGCCGCAGCCGTAGATATGGTCGTCTGGATTAGCTGCGAGGCGTAACCAGATACGGTTATGGTGCAGGTCGTCGTTTTGCAGATCCAGCTTCAGGCGTCCCGCCTCATCGGCGGAGATGCGAAGGGTGGCGCTAATTGTTGCGCCACGGCTGAATTGTATCAGCCAGCCGTCGGGTAGCTCGCTGACCGTGGCCTCCGTTAATGCAATCTTCTCGTTAAGTTTGTCTTTGATGCTGAAGTTGCCGCGAAACATATCAATGTCGGCAACGCCCGCGCCAATCCACAGACAGGGGGTTTCGGCGCTGTGGCGTAAAATCAGGCGCTGCTGCCAGCTAAGCGCAAAACCATCCTGTGATGTTGTCAGTTCAAAATCGGTTGACCGTTGTGGTAGAGAATTCATTGTAATCTCCGTGAATGTAGGGTAATTCGGTAATCCATTTGGGCTAGTCACAACCGATGGAAAAATGCAGTTGATGGATCGCTTTTGGGGCAAGATGAATCAGTGCGATCCCGGAATTAAATGCATCGGGCGGGCAGCTCATAGGCTCTACCGCGAGACCTTTTCGGCTGAGTTTTTCGCCGGTATAGATCTGTAGCCAGGGTTGGTTGCTGCGTAAAAATGTAGACATGTTCTGCGTTGGGCTGGTAAGTCTGACCTCCCACTCAGCCGGGGTAGTCGCGGTCTTAACCGCATGATCAAGGCGCGTTTCGTCGAGCAGGCATGATGCGGAAAAATCCCTGCCTGCGGGCAATTCTTCGCTTGCAGGCAGTGTTAATACACAGCTATCGATGCTTTGCAGGTTACAAGTCAAATAAGGATGTGCGCCCGCGCCATAAGGGGCTGATTCATCGCCAATGTTTTGCGTACGAATCAATACGCGCAGCCCACTGGCGGCATCTAACCGATAAATCACTTCCGATATCAACGCAAAGGGATAGCCGTAAGAGGGCGGCAGAAAAATCGTTAGCGACGCTTCCGTCGCCGACTGATAATTAATCTGCCAGTCTCGCCAGGCTAACAGACCGTGAATGGCGGTCTGCGAAACCGGGTCGTTAACGGCAAGCTGGAAAACCTTGCCGTTATAGGAGTAGCAGCCATTTGTCACGCGATTGGGCCAGGGAATCAATACTTTCCCCAGATGCGCCATGGGTATTTCTTCCGGTTTATGCGGGATGACCACATGGCGTCCATGATGGGTCAGTTCCGCCAGACCTGCGCCAACCGTGACGATTTTCGCCTGGTAATGGCCCGCATTAAGCTGAATAGTTTTTCCACCGCTGTGCATGGCTGCCACCCTCATGACCTATTTCGCGTTGATATCCAGGAGACCCGCCGCGACCGCTGGAGCCAGGCCCGGCGCCAGTGGCAGACGAGGAATGACCAGACAGTGCAGCAGATGGTAAATATCTTGCTTGCCGTCCCACACTTTGGTGGTCACTTTGTTATCGGCGTCCAGCTCTTGCCACCAGGAACCATTTTCATAGTCCATCAGGTACTTAATGCAGTAGTCCCACCATGTTTGATACCAGGTTTCGTATTGACGATCCCCTGTTAAGGTATAGAGGGCATAGGCTGTCCCCATCGCTTCTACAATTGGCCAGCGTACACGTTCACGTACGATAGGTTTACCGTCCCAGTCGACTGAGTAGACAATGCCGTCTGCCCCATCTGGAGCCCAGGCATCGCGTACTGTAGCGTGGAACAAACCTTTAGCATCTTCCAGCAGCCATGCCGGGGGTTGTTCGCATCTGGCTTCCAGTGCTGCGTGGATATGCAGCATTAAACGACCCCATTCGATCCAATGGCCTGGCGTGCCGCCAAATGCGCGGAAACGGTGTGCTGGATTATCTTTGTTGTAGTCGCGGATAGGATTCCATTGAGTATCAAAGTGCTCATTCACACGGTAATGGTTGTTTCTGGCGACATCATGAATGATGACAGATGCGATTCTGATAGCGCGATCCAGCCATTTTTTGTCATGGGTAACGTCATAAACAATCAGGAACGCTTCGACGGCGTGCATATTGGCGTTGCCGCCACGGTAGTCTTCTGTTTTGCTGAAGGCTTCGTCCCAGGACTCCAGGCACATCTGCTCTTCTTCACTCCAGAAGTATTTCTCAATCACTTCTATGGTGTAATCCAGCAATTTCCTGGCTTCAGGATGCCCGGTCGTGACGGCGCTGGCCGCGCCCAGTAGGGCGAAGAAGTGTTGATAACCCTGCTTAGAGGCATCCACCACGCCCTGATCGTTAACGCAGGCATACCAGCCGCCGTATTTTTTGTCGCGCAGCGCGCCGTTCATGGCTTTGATGCCGTGATCGACCAGATCATAAGCGCCCGGTCGGCCCATCGACGCCGCCACGGAATAAACGTGCAGCATACGCGCCGTGATCCAAAGATGGGTGCCCATCTCTTCTTTAATTTGCCCTTTATTTCCCAGCCAGCCGAAGCCTGTCGGCACCGCGGCGTTTTTACCGAAATTAAAGATGCGGTCGGTTTCCTGCTCCAGCCAGCGGTTGTGGCTCAACGTGTTAAACCATTTCATTCTTTCATCCTCGTATTAACGACGTTTTGCCATCATTTCATCGACGATCTCGCCCAGTCGTTGCAACTTAGGCGCGGAAACATCACGTAGCATCAGCTCGGTATCCGGTAAACCAATCACTGATGACCAGACCGCGCGTCCCGCCAGGAACCCGGATGCGCCAGCTTCCATGGCGACCCTGACCGCGCGAGGGAACAGTTTTTCGTCCACACCGGAAGAGAGGATGACCCACGGCATATTGATATGCCCATTCAGGCGTTGTGAGGCGGTAAGAAGATCGGAACGCGCGCCTTTGCCGTAGAGCGGCATTTCAACTTTGTAAAGATCGGCGCCGCTGTCGCCCAGCTCTTTGGCCGCATCGATAATCGCCTGCTCGCGATCGAACTTGTCGCCGCAGCGCGGCGGACGTACAACCGGTTCGATAATGCTCAGCAAACCATTGGAGTGGCATAATTCATTGAATTCTTTGACCATATCCAGACGCTGCTGCGCGTCTTCGTCGCTGCGCCACAGCACCAACAGTTTTAAGGCTTTCGCGCCATCCCGTTTTACCGCCTGCGCATTAATTTTTTTATCAATGACCACGTTATCAACGGGAATACCGTTGCCCGGGATGAAATCATCCGCCGCGACGATCATGGCGCAGCTTTTAGCGACCGCGTTTTGTTCTACGGCCTGGCGATAACAGAACTGCTGATCCAGCAGAACGGCAGAGGCATACGGGGAAAGAATTTTCGCCGCATTCACTTTGAAATCCGTCAGCACGCTATCGGCAACGGGTGTTTTCGCACCAGCAGCAGCAAACATTAAACGCATCGCCTCGCGCTGATCGACAGCCAGCATGGCAAACCCGCCGGACGCTCGCGTAATGTCTTTGATGGTGTAGTTGTTCATTCAATTTTCCTTTATACAGTCGTTACTTTTTTACGTTGGCGGTCAGCCCGGCGCTGATGCGCACCTGTTCCAGGATGGCGCTCCAGTCTTCCCGACCGCGGCCTGCGGCCCGCGCCAGGTTATAAACTTCCCGGGAGGCGGCGCCGAGCGGCATCGGTACGTGCAGTTGATTGGCGACATCCAACGCGATGCCAAGATCTTTGTGCGCCAGATCGATCATGAAGGCGGGAGACAGATCCCCTTTCATCACTTTATTCGGCCAGGTGGTGGTGAAATGCCCTTTGCCTGCGGCAGTGCCGTTCATCACTTTTAAAGCCACGTCGAAGGAAAGCCCCAGCGCTTCACACAGCACGGCGGCTTCGGCGGAGAGCGCATTTAGCGCAATACTCATGTAGTTGTTGATCAGTTTTACGCGAATACCCATTCCAGGGCCGCCGGTGTTGACCAGCTCATTACCCATCGCCATCAGAACAGGGGTAGCGCGCTCTACTTGCTCCGCCGTACCGCCTGCCAGCAGCAACAATGTGCCGGTAATCGCGTTGTCGGATGTCCGGCCTACCGGCACATCCATCATGCTGAACCCTTTGCTCTGCATGTCGGCAATCAGCTTATCGGTTTGCAACGGATGAATAGTGGACATATCAATGACCAGCGCTTCACGGGAAAGGGTTTCACAAACGCCTTGCTCGCCAAACAAAACGGAACGAACCAGATCGCCGTTCGGGAGCATGGTGATAACAAATTCAGCGCCGATGGTTGCCTGAGCCGGGCTGCTTGCAGGTTGCGCGCCTTTGTCTACCAGACGCTGTACGGCGTCGGGATTAACATCGAAGACGCTGAGTTGATGGCCCTGCTTTAGCAGATTGCTCGCCATAGGGGAGCCCATCTGTCCCAACCCGATAAATGCTATAACTGCCATATCGTTCTCCTGAACACGGTGGTGTCATTTTTTGTCATTAATGAGCCTTTTTCTGTCTGTTTGTGATCGTATTTGTAATTTATAGTCAAAAAATTGACAGCCGTCACTTTTTAAACATTTCGTGAAATTAAAATGAGTACATCGCAAATGCTTGAGGAATGACCATGGTTCGTATTGCTTGTGTAGGTATTACCGTGATGGATCGCATCTATTACGTGGAAGGATTACCAACCGAAGGGGGTAAATATGTGGCGAAGCGCTATACGGAAGTGGGCGGCGGGCCTGCGGCGACCGCTGCCGTGGCTGCGGCGAAATTGGGCGCGCAGGTGGACTTTATTGGCCGTGTGGGCGATGACGACACCGGAAACAGCCTGCTGGCGGAACTGGAATCCCTGGGGGTAAATACCCGCTATACCCGCCGCTACACGCAGGCCATGTCGTCGCAGTCAGCGATTATGGTGGATGCCAAAGGAGAGCGGATTATCGTTAATTATCCCAGCCCGGATTTATTACCTGACGCCGACTGGCTTAACGACATCGATTTTTCGCAGTGGGATGTGGTGTTGGCGGATGTGCGCTGGCATGACGGCGCAAAACAGGCGTTTACGCTGGCGCGTCAGGCTGGCGTCATGACCGTTCTTGATGGCGATATTACGCCGCAGGATATTAGCGAACTGGTGGCGTTAAGCGACCACGCCGCTTTCTCCGAGCCGGGGCTGGCACGCCTGACGGGGATGAGCGAAGCCATTGATGCGCTAAAAAAAGCACAAATGCTCACAAATGGACATGTCTATGTCACGCGAGGCAGCGAAGGCTGCAACTGGTTGGAAAAAGCGGCGGTACGCCACCAACCGGGTTTTACCGTGAAGGTGGTGGATACTACTGGCGCGGGCGATGTTTTTCATGGCGCACTGGCATTTGGCCTGGCAAGCGGATACGCCATCGAAGAGGCTGTCAGATTCGCCAGCGGCGTTGCCGCGCTGAAGTGTACGCGCCCGGGGGGCCGGGCGGGTATCCCTGATTGTGAGCAAACCCGATCTTTCTTGTCACTTTTTGTATAATATGAGCAGTAGGAAGCTTTTAGAGGAATGCTCATGAGTCTTACCGAACTGACCGGTAATCCGCGACACGATCGGCTGTTAATGCTAATTGATGAGCGCGGCTATATGAATATCGATGAGTTAGCCAGTTTGTTGGAGGTCTCTACCCAGACGGTTCGCCGCGATATTCGTAAATTAAGCGAGCAGGGGCTGATTACGCGTCATCACGGCGGTGCCGGCAGAGCGTCTAGTGTGGTCAATACCGCCTTTGAGCAGCGAGAGGTCTCCTGGACGCAAGAGAAAAAAGCCATTGCGGAAGCCGTGGCTGACTATATTCCGGATGGCTCCACGATATTTATCACGATTGGAACGACGGTTGAGCAGGTGGCGCGCGCGCTGCTCAACCATAATCATCTGCGCATTATCACCAATAGCCTGCGCGTCGCGCACATTCTTTATAATAACCCTCGCTTTGAAGTGATGGTGCCTGGCGGCACGCTGCGCCCGCATAATAGCGGCATTATCGGGCCATCCGCGACGGCGTTTGTCGCGGGGTTCCGGGCGGACTATCTCGTCACCAGCGTAGGCGCGATAGAGAGCGATGGCGCGTTACTGGAGTTTGATGTCAACGAAGCCAGCGTAGTGAAAACCATGATGGCCCACTCGCGACATATTCTGCTGGCCGCCGATCATACGAAATACCATGCTTCTGCGGCGGTTGAGATCGGCAATGTGTCACAGATTACCGCTCTGTTTACGGACGAGTATCCCGGTCCGGCATTACAGAATTTACTTCAATCCCAGCAAATCGAAGTGGTTCAGGTGAGTCCTTCGCTGGACGACGCCGTTTCAGCGTGACAAGCGCCCTTGCGCCGGATGGTCGCGTCAGCGCTTTATCCGGCTAATAAAACGGCGCTGTGATGCAGGCGATATTGAACATCGTCTACGTTTCTATTGTCTTTTTGTTAATTGATTTATAAAGGGATACATAGTCAAACCTCTCCTTTCCCGCTACAGTTATTCATCCCCGGTTAGCAAGGAGAATGACATGCTCTACATCTTTGATTTAGGTAATGTGATTGTCGACATCGACTTTAACCGCGTATTAGGTGTGTGGAGCGACCTGAGTCGAGTACCGCTGGCTTCGCTGAAGCAAAAATTTACGATGGGCGAGACTTTTCACCAACATGAACGCGGTGAGATAACGGACGAAGCGTTTGCTGAAGCTTTCTGTCATGAAATGGCGTTATCGCTCAGTTATGAACAATTTGCGCACGGCTGGCAGGCGGTATTTGTCGGATTACGGCCCGAAGTGATTGCTATCATGCATAAACTGCGCGAGCAGGGGCATCGCGTGGTGGTGCTATCCAATACTAACCGACTGCATACCCACTTCTGGCCGGAAGAATATCCGGAGGTGCGCGCTGCCGCCGACCATATCTATTTATCGCAGGATTTGGGAATGCGTAAGCCGGAAGCGCGTATTTATCAGCACGTCCTGCAGAAAGAAGGTTTTTCCGCTGCCGATGCGGTCTTTTTCGACGACAATGCCGATAATATAGAAGGGGCCAACCAGTTGGGGATCACCAGCATTCTGGTGAAGGATAAAACCACCATCCCTGACTATTTCGCGAAGCTGTTATGCTAAAAACCGTTCACCAAAAAGCTGGACGCCATACGCGCCATGTTCGGGCTTGGCTCAAGCTATTATGGCAGCGTATCGATGAGGATAATATGACGACTCTGGCGGGAAATCTCGCCTATGTCTCATTACTCTCCTTAGTACCGCTTATTGCCGTCGTTTTTGCCCTTTTCGCTGCTTTTCCGATGTTTTCTGATGTCAGCATTCAGTTACGCCATTTTATTTTTGCTAACTTTATGCCAGCCACCGGAGACGTGATTCAGCGCTATATTGAGCAGTTTGTCGCTAACTCCAACAAAATGACGGCGGTGGGCGCCTGTGGACTGATTGTGACGGCATTGCTGTTGATGTACGCCATTGATAGCGCCTTAAACACTATCTGGCGTAGCAAACGCACACGGCCAAAAGTGTACTCTTTTGCGGTGTACTGGATGATCCTCACGCTCGGCCCGCTTCTCGCTGGCGCCAGCCTGGCGATCAGCTCCTACCTGCTTTCTTTACGCTGGGCCAGCGATCTGAATACGGTCATCGACAATGTATTGCGCATCCTTCCGCTGCTGCTCTCGTGGATCTCATTCTGGTTACTTTACAGTATTGTCCCAACAACTCGCGTACCGAACCGTGACGCTCTTGTCGGCGCGTTTGTCGCCGCGTTGCTGTTCGAGGCCGGAAAGAAAGGTTTCGCGCTTTATATCACCATGTTCCCGTCATATCAGCTCATTTATGGCGTACTGGCAGTGATCCCTATCCTGTTTGTCTGGGTATACTGGACTTGGTGTATAGTCTTGCTTGGCGCAGAAATAACTGTCACTCTCGGGGAATACCGAAAACTCAAACAAGCCGCAGAACAAGAAGAAGCTGACCAACCATGATTGCATTAATTCAACGCGTAACCCGTGCCAGCGTCACCGTGGAGGACGAGGTGACGGGTGAAATCGGCCCAGGACTTTTGGTGTTATTGGGTGTCGAAAAAGAAGATGACGAACAAAAAGCGAATCGTCTGTGCGAGCGCGTGCTGGGATACCGTATCTTCAGCGATGCTGACGGTAAGATGAATCTGAATGTACAACAGGCTGGCGGCAGCGTGCTGGTGGTGTCGCAGTTTACGCTGGCGGCAGATACCGAGCGCGGTATGCGACCAAGCTTTTCCGGCGGGGCTGCGCCGGATCGCGCGCAGGCGCTTTATGAATATTTTGTCGAACGCTGCCGCCAGCAGGCGATAAACACGCAAACCGGACGCTTCGCTGCCGATATGCAGGTTGAGCTGGTTAATGACGGTCCCGTGACATTCTGGCTCCAGGTATGAGTCAGCTTCCGGCGTGGCCGCGGATAACAAGAGAGAGTACGGCTATGTATCACCTTCGAGTTCCGCAAACAGAAGAAGAATTAGAACGTTACTACCAGTTTCGCTGGGAGATGCTGCGTAAACCGCTGCACCAGCCGAAAGGGTCGGAACGGGATGGCTGGGATGCGTTGGCGCACCATCAAATGGTGGTGGACGAAGAAGGAAATTTAGTTGCAGTGGGCCGCCTGTATATCAATGCAGATAACGAGGCGTCTATTCGTTTTATGGCTGTACATCCCTCGGTACAGGATAAAGGGCTGGGGACATTAATGGCGATGACCCTGGAGTCTGTTGCCCGCCAGGAAGGCGTTAAGCGCGTCACCTGCAGCGCGCGCGAAGATGCGGTTGAGTTCTTTGCCAAACTCGGATTTGTCAATCAGGGGGAGATTACTACGCCCACAACCACGCCAATCCGCCATTTTCTGATGATTAAACCGGTAGCATCGCTGGATGATATCCTGCATCGCGGTGACTGGTGCGGGCAGCTTCAGCAGGCCTGGTATGAGCACATTCCATTGAGTGAAAAGATGGGGGTGCGCATTCAGCAGTACACCGGGCAAAAATTTATCACCACGATGCCGGAAACCGGTAATCAAAATCCGCATCACACGGTGTTTGCCGGCAGCCTGTTCTCCCTGGCGACGCTGACCGGATGGGGACTTATCTGGCTGATGCTCCGTGAACGCCATCTTGGCGGGACGATTATTCTTGCTGACGCCCATATTCGCTACAGTAAACCGATTAGCGGAAAGCCAAACGCCGTGGCTGATTTGGGGTCGCTAAGCGGTGATTTGGACAGGCTGGCGCGGGGTAAAAAAGCGCGTGTCCAGTTGCAGGTTGAACTGTTGGGCGGCGAGACCGCCGGAGCAATTTTCGAAGGCATTTATATCGTACTACCTGCGAAACCGTTCGGCCCGTATGAAGAGGGCGGGAATGAGGAAGAGTAGCTGGACATCTCCAACTACTCGATGAAGGCATCCGCTGGTAGTTTAAAGCGTTGTGTAAGCGCTTTAATATGATTAACCGTTAGTGCTCTGCGGCCATTTAAGATGTTGCTGACGTTCGATTTAGAACCAAGTTCGTTGGCAAGATCTGCTGCTTTGAGACCGTATTGATCCATGAGCGTTCGCAATACTGAAACGCCAGGGGGCGTTTTCTCCAGGTGTTGGTTGAGTGCTTTGAATTCCGGCGCATGTTTTTCGTATTCACTGATTCGGGCACAGAGCAATTCAAATAGTGGGTTTTCAAGATCGTCGTGGTCGACCAGAAACTCCACTAGCGCTAGTGCCCTGCGATACTCATTGTCATTTCGGTCTTCCCCCATCAGTGGGACGGTTTTTACCGCATCGCTGAAGGTATCAACGATCTTTTTTGCGCTGGTTGCATCCATCTGACGATGCGTTCTCATTCTTTATTACCCCGATAATATGCGGTCAGTTTGTCATATTCGGCATGGGAAACGATATGTTTCACAAATATCTTATGTAACCTGAAATCTATGTAGGAAATGAGTCTCAGGCTGTTACCAGAAACATCAATCACCCACCATTTATCTCTGTACTTAAAATTATCCAGTGAAGGAATATACCGCTTCATCTCTTCAGGCTGAGTGAATGTTTTTTTCTCCAGAACATTCAGCAACTCAGTGAGAGCAAGCTCATGGTTTGGATACATCAGCATCGCTTCATTGAATGGTTTTCGGCTGATAACATGCACAATGTAGTTCCATTACAAAGTTTTCAACCTAAAAACAATTTAGCGCAACGTCATAAAGTTTTCAAGTTGAAAACAAAATTGAATTTTAGGTCATTTTGCCTGTTGATGGACTTACAACACGCCAGGCCACGTCGCGTATTGCGTCCCGCGCCGTCTTGCTCACGCCGCCCAATTGGAAAAAACCGTGGATAACGCCGAGATAGCGCTGGCAAGTACACACCACGCCCTGGTCGTTCAGACGGTGATATAGCGCTTCGCCTTCATCACGCAGTGGGTCGAACTCTGCGGTGAGGATATGCACCGGCGGTAAACCGGCAAAATCTTCACGCCATATCGGACTGGCTTCCGGGTGGCGGAGGTCGGTACCCTGGAGATACATTTCGAAACCCGATAACAGCGTATCGCGGGTGATGATGTAGTCTTGCCCGTTGCTGGCATAGCTGGGGAAACTGGCAGTAGCGTCAAGCATCGGGTAGATCAACAGCAGCTTCGCCGGAGACCAGTGGGCGGTGGATTTCAGGCGTAGCGCGCTGACCAATGCCAGGTGCCCGCCTGCGCTGTCGCCAGCAAGCGTGATATGTTCACGATCGATGCCTAACTGCTCCGCGTATTGATGGACGATATTGGCCCCGCGTTCAGCGTCGTCATGAGCCGCAGGGAAGGTGTGCTCTGGCGCAAGGCGATACTGAATGGCAATCACCTTACAGCCGCTTTTCCAGGCCAGTTGCCGTAGCTGGGGGTCATGAGTTAGAAAGCCGCCGCTAACAAAACAGCCGCCGTGATAGTAGAGGATACAGGGTAGAGAACCGGATGCGTTTGGCGGCGAAACGACGCGAAATGTCATCCCTTCCAGCATGATATCTTCCGAACTCACCCGAATTTCTTTCTCACCCGCCAGCGTCGTGCTGGCAATATAGCCCGCTCTCCGGTCATCAATATTCTGCTCTCGTGAAGAGGGACGGCCCGCGGCGATAAACCCAGCGACCAGTTCGGCAATTCCTTTTTCCAGTGGCATATAACGCTCCTTTGACTGTATGTATGTACAGTTTGTAACCTGGTTCGTTGGGGATGGAAAGTGGTGAAACGAGGGGATGATGATTCTGGATAGAGGTTCGCAAAAAATGGAATGCGGTTGGCGCTGGGTTTTTAATTTTTGTACTGTGAAATGACGATACTATACGCCATTGACGTATAGATTATTTTCACTACTATAAGCTAATGGCGTAGGGAATATGCAATTCATAGAAACGGAACTCTTTACTGAAGATGTTAAAAAACTGCTCGATGATGATGAATACCATAAGCTTCAGGTTTTTATGGCTCAGCATCCAGATTGTGGTGATGTCATTCAGGAAACGGGCGGCCTGAGAAAAATGCGCTGGGGATCGCGAGGCAAAGGAAAGCGTAGTGGCGTGCGAATTATCTATTTTCACCGTAGTCAACGGTATGAGATTCGCTTGCTTCTGATTTATCAAAAAGGCATTAAAGATGATCTCACGCCGCAGGAAAAAGCGGTGCTTCGTATGCTGAATGAGAGGTGGTAGATGGATAAAGTGTTATTTGAGCGATTAACTCAAAGTATGTCTCAAATGAATGAAATCATTGAAGGGACCCGTGAGCCTTCTCGTACCTTTCATATTGATGCAATGAAGATTAAAGAAATACGGCAGGCATCTGGGTTGTCGCAATCTAAGTTTGCAGAACTGATTTCGGTCAACGTGGATACGCTGCGCAACTGGGAGCAAGGAAGACGTTCACCGACAGGGCCAGCCAAAGCATTACTTCGCGCCATTGCCAACGACCCGAGAAACGTTATACAAGCATTGCGTTA
The DNA here is from genome assembly GCF_046567715.1 of Salmonella sp. 741265116_PST. Classification (NCBI taxonomy): domain Bacteria; kingdom Pseudomonadati; phylum Pseudomonadota; class Gammaproteobacteria; order Enterobacterales; family Enterobacteriaceae; genus Salmonella; species Salmonella sp. 741265116_PST. The sequence goes on from NZ_JBKFPH010000012.1 coordinate 40,717, forward strand.
TTGAGCAATGATCCGGCTAACGTAGATTGCTAGCCGGTATACCAGAGAACTTATTCCCCTTCCCCCGGGAACAGGAACGGGTTGATGGAACTGCGGGCGAAGCCCTCCTGTTCCATGCGCGCGTCCAGCACCAGCGAGGCGAGGTCGTCGGCCACGGCTTCCACTTTCGGGTCTTTTTCCTGATAGAGAATCTTCAGGTAAGTCCCGCAATCGCCGCAGCTTTCGGCTTTCACCGCAGCCTGCTCATTTTCCAGCGACCAGTAGTGTAAGTCACGGCTCTGTTCGCAGTTACTGCATTTTACGCGCACGACATGCCATTCGGTTTCGCACAGGTTACAGTGCAGATAACGCAGCCCCTGCGTGGTGCCGATCTGCACCATGCTGGAGACCGGCATCGAACCGCACACCGGGCAATACTGGCGCGCTTCACCGTATTCCGCGCGGGCTTTGCCTGGAATCAAGCTGGCCATTTGCGCCCAGTAAAGGGAGAGCGCGGCCCAGATAAACGGGGCTTTATCGCTGCTGACGGAGGCAAAATCCGAGGCAAACAGCGCGCTGGCCATCTGCTCCAGCTCCTGCTCTGAGGCTTTCTCCAGGTTCTCAATCACTGCCAGCGCGGGGCCGCTCATCTCGGGTTTTAGCTCGGCAATTAACGAATGCAGCAGTTTTTGCCAGTGCTTATCACGCGGCAACACGTGGATATCCAGCGGCGGCTTGCCCTGGTCGTTCGCTTCTTTAATACGTGCGGTCAGATCCATCTCCAGCGGATGGTCGTACAGCACCACTTCCTGCGCGTGCGCGATAAGCGCGGCAAAGCGCAGGTAATCGCCCAGCGGGTTATTTTCAGCCAGCTCGCGCAGACGTTCGGCGCGGCGGTTGTAGACGTTTTTGAGTCGGGGGAACAATAACGGCGGAATCATATCCGCCGTACGTTTCTCGCTCGACCCCAGCTCATCTTGCGGGATTATGCGAATACTCATTCAGTTTCTTTTTCCGTTGTCTTGCGGACTTCTCGGTACCAGCGCGGGTGATGCTTCTTCGCCCACGACCGGGTTACCCAGCCTTCCACCATCGCGGTAATGGTGCCTTTCACCCAAAGGGCGGCGTAGATATGCACCATGATAACCACAATTAACGCTACTGCGGCAAAAGAATGCAACATTAACGCGAATCGGATCACCGGGATTGAGAAAGCAGGCGCAAAGTACGGACGCCAGATAATTACCCCGCTTACCAGCAGCAGCACCAGGAAGATAATCGCCGCCCAGAATACGCATTTCTGACCGAAGTTATAACGCCCGGTGTCACCCACTTCCTCGTTGACGACGATCTTACGAATATTCTTCGCCCAAAAGATATCATCCCGATTGATTAGATTGTGGTGCCAATAACGGAAAAACATGATGATGAACGAGGCAAACATAACCACGCCCACAAACGGGTGCAGAATTCGCGCCAGTTGTGGGGTGCCCAGGATATGCATCAACCAGTTGAAGGATGGGAATAAAAAGCCCAGCCCGCTCACCGCCGCCAGCACGAAGCAGAAGGCGACGATCCAGTGGTTGATGCGTTCCGGCGCCGTATAGCGCACGATGGTGTCACGTCGTTTCATTTGCGCACCTCGTCTTTCTCTTCATGCAGGTTGTCATCTTCCTCTTCCGCACGGTTCGGGCCGACGCCGACATAGTGGAAGACGCTGGCGGCAAAGGTCGCGGCAAAACCGAACGCGGCGAGCGGTTTCCAGACGCCTTTCCAGAACTTAACGGTTTCGCTGATTTCCGGGTTCTCCGGCAGGCCGTGATACAGATTCGGCTTGTCGGCATGATGCAGCACGTACATGACATGCGTACCGCCTACGCCCGCCGGATCGTACAGACCCGCGTTGTCATAACCACGGGTTTTGAGTTCCGCCACCCGCTCGCCCGCCAGCGTTTTCATATCCTCTTTCGAGCCAAAATGAATGGCGCCGGTTGGACAGGTCTTCACGCAGGCCGGTTCTTGCCCCACGGTCACGCGGTCGACGCAGAGCGTACATTTATAGACGCGGTTGTCTTCCGGGTTGAGGCGCGGGACGTTGAACGGGCAGCCAGCGATACAGTAGCCGCAGCCGATACACTGCTCGGACTGGAAGTCGACAATACCGTTAGCGTACTGAATGATCGCCCCTTCCGCCGGACAGGCCTTCAGGCAGCCGGGATCGGCGCAGTGCATACAGCCATCCTTACGGATCAGCCACTCCAGTTTGTCGTTCTGTTCCACTTCCGAGAAGCGCATCACCGTCCAGGATTTCGCGGTTAAGTCCGCCGGGTTGTCATACACCCCGACGTTATTGCCCACTTCATCACGGATGTCGTTCCACTCGGAGCACGCCACCTGACACGCTTTACAGCCGATACAGGTGGTGACGTCGATGAGTTTCGCCACCTCTTCCTGGTGGTCCCGCGCCTGGGGCGCGGGGGTGAAACCGTTAGTGGCGGAACGACGAATGATGTCTTGCGATTGATAAGCCATAGGTCGTCTCCGTTACACCTTTTCCACGTTCACAAGGAAGGATTTAAACTCCGGCGTTTGCGTGTTCGCATCACCGACGAAAGGCGTTAACGTATTGGCGATAAAGCCTTTTTTCGCCACGCCTTCGTAGCCCCAGTGAATAGGAATACCGATGGTATCGATATCCTTGCCGTCCGCTTTCAGCGTGCGAATACGCTTGGTCACCACCGCTTTGGCTTTGATATAGCCGCGGTTCGAGGAGACCTTCACGGTATCGCCATGAGCGATGCCGAGCTTATTCGCCAGCTTCTCGCCAATTTCCACAAACTGTTCCGGCTGGGCGATAGCGTTAAGCAACGCGTGCTTGGTCCAGTAGTGGAAGTGCTCGGTCAGACGGTAAGTGGTTCCGACATACGGGAACTTATCCGCTTTACCCAGCGCGTCGGCATCGTCTTTAAAGATACGGGCGGCAGGGTTAGAGATAACGTTCGGGTGCAGCGGGTTAGTGCCCAGCGGCGTTTCAAACGGCTCGTAGTGTTCCGGGAACGGCCCTTCCGCCATCTTATCGATAGCAAACAGGCGACCCATCCCTTCCGGCTGCATGATAAACGGTCCGACGTCACTGCCGGGCGCGGCGGCGCTGTAGTCCGGAATATCCCATCCGGCCCATTTTCCGCCTTCCCATTTCAGTAGCTGACGTTTCGGGTCCCAGGGATTACCCTGCGGATCGGCGGAGGCGCGGTTATAGAGGATGCGGCGGTTAAGCGGCCATGCCCATGCCCAGCCCAGCGTGTTGCCGAGACCAGACGGGTCGGCGTTATCGCGACGCGCCATCATGTTGCCTTCCGGCGTCCAGCTACCGGCGAAAATCCAGCAGCCGCTGGACGTCGTACCGTCATCGCGCAGTTGCGCGAACGAACTGAGCTGTTGACCTTTTTTCACCACCACCGCGCCGGTTGTCGGGTCGATAAGATCGGCCAGCGCTTTACCGTTACTTTCCATAGCCACTTCTTCAGAGGCGGGTTCGTATGGTTTGGTGTAGTTCCAGGTCATATTCAGCACCTGTTCCGGGTTGGCGCCGCCCTGTTCAGAGTACATCTTACGCAGGCGTAAGAAGATACCGGCGAGGATTTCGCCGTCGGTCATGGCAATTCCCGGGGCGTCTGCGCCCTTCCAGTGCCACTGTAACCAACGACCGGAGTTAACGATGGAACCATTTTCCTCGGCAAAACAGGTGGAAGGCAGACGGAACACTTCGGTCTGGATTTTTGCGGGATCAACGTCGTTCGACTCACCGTGGTTTTGCCAGAAGGTGGACGTTTCGGTGTTGAGCGGATCGATAGTCACCAGGTACTTCAGTTTGGAAAGCGACGCGACCACTTTGTTTTTGTTCGGGAATGAGGCCACCGGGTTAAAGCCCTGGCAGATATAGCCGTTGACCTTGCCCTGTTTCATCATCTCGAAGTACTGCAGTACATCGTACCCTTTGTCCCACTTCGGTAGCCAGTCAAAGCCCCAGCTATTTTCCGCTGTCGCTTTATCACCAAAGAAGGCCTTCATCATCGAGACGAAGAATTTCGGATAGTTGCCCCAGTAGTTGACCTGATCCTTCAACAATGGCTTCGGCGTATTGGCAGCCAGATAGGTTTGCAGGTCGGTCTGTTTTTCGCTCGGCAGCGTCAGGTAGCCCGGCAGACTTTGCGACAGTAGTCCTAAGTCGGTCAGTCCCTGAATATTGGAGTGACCGCGCAGGGCGTTAACGCCGCCGCCCGCCATCCCCATGTTACCGAGCAGAAGCTGGATCATCGCCATAGTACGGATGTTCTGCGCGCCGATGGAATGCTGCGTCCAGCCCAGCGCGTACAGGAACGACGCGGTTTTATCTTTTGCGCTGGTTTCTGCAATGTACTCGCACACTTTCAGGAAGTCCGCTTTCGGCGTACCGCAGATATTTTCTACCACGTCCGGCGTATAGCGTGAGACATGCTGTTTCAACAGATTCCAGACACAGCGCGGATGTTGCAGTGTCGTATCGCGTTTGGCAAAACCGTTTTCGTCCAGTTCATAGTGCCAACTGGTTTTATCGTACTGCCGCTTATCTGCGTCGTAGCCGGTGAACAGACCATCATCGAAGCCAAAATCTTCACGCACGATCAGGCTGGCATTGGTATAGGCCTCGGTGTATTCACGGTTGTATTTTTCGTTGGTCAGCAGATACAGCATCACGCCTGACAAGAAGGCAATGTCAGTACCAGAGCGTATTGGCGCATAGAAATCGGCCACCGACGCGGTACGCGTAAAGCGCGGATCGATCACAATCAGCTTCGCGCCGTTGTGAATTTTGGCTTCCATCGCCCAGCGGAACCCGACCGGGTGAGCTTCTGCGGCGTTACCGCCCATCACCACGACGAGGTTGGCGTTCTTGATGTCGACCCAGTGGTTGGTCATCGCACCGCGACCAAATGTTGGAGCAAGACTTGCTACCGTTGGTCCGTGTCAGACACGCGCCTGGTTGTCGACCGCGAGCATACCCAGTGCGCGGGAGAATTTTTGCGTTAAATAACCCGTCTCGTTACTGGATGCGGAAGCGCACAGCATCCCGGTGGTGAGCCAGCGGTTAACGGTAACGCCTTCGGCGTTCTGCGCCTGATAGTTGGCGTCGCGATCTTCCTTCATCAGTTTAGCGATGCGGTCAAACGCGTCTTCCCAACTGATCTGTTGCCACTTATCTGAACCCGGCGCGCGGTATTGCGGAAATTTCAGGCGGCTTTCAGAGTGGATAAAGTCCACCAGACCGGCCCCTTTCGGGCACAGCGCGCCACGGCTTACCGGATGATCCGGGTCCCCTTCGATATGGAAAATAGATGCTTTGGCGTTTTTCGCACCGTCGCCGAGGCTGTACATCAACAGCCCGCAGCCAACGGAACAGTAGGTGCAGGTGTTACGGGTTTCGCGGGTGCGCAGCAGTTTATATTGCCGTGTTTCCGCTAGCGCTACGCCGGGCGCGAAGCCCAGTGCCGCCGCCGTGGTGCCTGCCATACCGCCAGCGCAGATCTTAAAGAACTGCCTTCTGCTGACCTGCATGGTTTGCTCCTTGTTTCGACATTGTCACTTCTCTTTCACATTTCTCTATCCGAAACGCTCAGGGAGTGGTTGTTATTTTTCTTTGCGGACGGGCCCGCAAAGGTTCAGAATTGGATAAATTTTCCTCCATCCGGGAGGAGTTGTAACAGAATACCATAATGTTGGTGTGTGTGTTCTTATATGGTTAAAAGAAAGTGAACAATATACTGTCTGAAGAAGTCCTAAATGTGACTGATTTCACAACCTCACGCCAGTTGACTCTCTGGAAACGCGAGGATTTGCAGTCCCCCCAACTTGATGATGTTGCCGAGGAAGTGCCAGTGGCACTGGTGTATAACGGTATTTCGCATGTCGTTATGATGGCTTCTCCGAAAGATCTGACACATTTTGCAATGGGGTTTTCTCTGTCGGAAGGGATCATTGACAGCCCGCGTGAAATCTATGGCATGGACGTTGTGCCGTCCTGTAACGGACTTGAAGTGCAGATCGATCTTTCCAGCCGTCGATTTATGGGGCTGAAAGCGCGTCGTCGCGCGCTGGCCGGACGTACCGGTTGCGGCGTATGTGGCGTGGAACAGCTCAATGACATCGGTAAGCCGGTGCAACCGCTGCCGTTTAGCCAAACGTTTAATCTCGGTAACCTTGATCGCGCGTTAAAACATCTGAATGATTTTCAACCGACGGGTAAGCTGACGGGTTGTACGCACGCTGCGGCGTGGGTCATGCCGTCGGGTGAACTGGCGGGGGGCCATGAAGATGTTGGACGCCACGTTGCGCTGGATAAACTGCTCGGTCGCCGCGCCACGGAGGGTGAGGAATGGCGGCAAGGCGCGGCGCTGGTTTCCAGTCGTGCGAGTTACGAAATGGTGCAGAAGTCGGCGATGTGTGGTGTGGAAATTTTGTTTGCGGTTTCTGCTGCCACTACGCTCGCGGTTGACGTCGCTGAACGGTGTAATCTTACGCTGGTGGGGTTCTGTAAGCCGGGTCGGGCGACCATTTATACCCATCCGCAGCGGTTAATCGCAGACTAAAATAGTACCCTCTACATTTGCGTAAAATATATATTATTAATTTAATATATATTTTATGTAGAATGATGGCATATAAAATATATATTTTCTGGATTTTACAGCTTCTCTTAATAACGGAATCACGTATAGTGGCGAGGCCATATTTTCGTTAAAATAACAGAACCCCAACGTAAATATACAAAAGGCAATTAAATGAAAAGGAATTTATTATCCTCAGCGATAATCATTGCGCTAATGACCCTGGGCGCAACAGGATGTGATGACAATAATGTTAAAACCGAGGCGACGCCGGCCGCCAGCAGTCAGCCTGCGACGCCAGCGCCTTCTCAGACGCCGGAAACGCAATCTGGCGAAAGTCCAGCGCAGCCCCCAGCAGCGAAGCCAGAATCGGCAACTCAGCCCCCGGCGGCGAAGCCAGAAACGCCAGCTCAGCCGGAGGTTGACGCTGAAGAAGTTTATAGTGAAAAAATGGATGTCTATATCGATTGTTTTAATAAACTTCAATTGCCCGTTCAGCACAGTCTGGCGCGTTACGCGGATTGGGTGAAAGACTTTAAAAAAGGTCCGACAGGGAAAGAGAGTCTGGTTTATGGCATTTATGGTATTACGGAGTCTTACATAACGAATTGCCAGAAAGAGATGAAACAGGTGGCCGCCTTAACGCCATTACTTGAGCCTATTGATGGCGTTGCCGTTAGCTATATTGATAGCGCCGCCGCGCTGGGTAATACCATTAACGAAATGGAAAAATATTATACCCAGGAAAACTATAAAGATGATGCCTTTGCTAAAGGTAAGGCGCTGCATCAGACATTACTGAAGAATATCGAGGATTTTAAACCCGTATCGGAAAAATATCATGAGGCTATTCAGGAAATAAATGACAAGCGGCAATTGACACAGTTGAAGAAAATAGAAGAATCGGAAGGTAAAACATTTAACTATTATTCTCTGGCTGTCATGATTTCGGCAAAGCAGATCAACAAAGTTATTTCTGCCGATACCTTTGATGCCGAAGCGATGATGAAAAAAGTCGCGGAGCTGGAAACAATGATTGCGCAATTGAAACAGTCGGATACTGATGGACGGAATTTTCCTTTCGTTAATTCTGCAGCGGATTATCAGCTAAAAGCTAAAAAATATATTCGTCGCATCAGAGACAATGTTCAATATTCTGATTTTGAAAAGAAACGGGTGCAGGACCCTGCAACAGGATGGATGGTTGCGGATTCTTATCCGGCGGCGTTGAGAAGTTATAACGAGATGGTGGATGATTATAATCGCCTGCGTTGAGTGACGGCACATTAACTGCGCGCAGGCTGGCGCAAGTGCCTATAAAATTACGCTATAACGCCAATAAAAAGCGCCGATCAGGCGCTTTTTTCGTTTATGTATTCTTCATCAGGCAATATCCGTAAAAATAGCTGACGTAAACATTAACTAAAGAGAGCTATTAGAAAAACCAGTAATCTGAAGCTATCACAAGATGTTGACGTCACGCTGGAAGGTACTGGTAGTGTCATTGAGGATCGGCATTTATATGGAAAGCATTTATCCCGCCTGATGCGAAAATTCTGAGCCACTTCAGCATAGGGCGGCCCAGCCTTCATCACTTATAGGGTGTCACGTCCAACTGTTCTGTAAGACGTTAATTAATACCCGCCATTCGTAATAACGCGGTCACTACCGCGGCGGCGATAATCACCACAATAAGCGGCATTTTACGCCAGGCTAAAAATACGGCGAAGCCAACCCCAAGAACGCGCGCCATGCCAGCGAAGTGTTCGCCTTCGTAAAAGGTGGTCGCCAGCGCGACGGAGAATAGCAGCACCGTTGCCGCATCCGAGAGCAGCGCCTGTGAGCGCTCAGACAGCGCCAGACGGCTGCCAAGTTTCGCGCCGCCGAGGCGCATCAAATAGGTTCCCGCAGACAAAAGAGCAATACCGATAATAAATAGCGTCATATTGCCCATTATTTTTTCCTTGCCAGTAGGCCAAGCAGCGAAAGCAACACCGGCAATCCGGCCGCCACAAAGGGAACGACGGCAAGCGACAGCGCGGCGCCGCTGCAACCACGAATCAATGTGGTGCGGTTTTTAAACGCCGGGATCACCAGCGCCAGTAAGATTGCCGGGAATACGGCATCCAGACCAATGGTTTCTGGGGCCGGGAGCAGTTTGCCGACACCTGCGCCAATCAGCGTGCCAATCGGCCAGAATAGGGCGACGCCCAGACCGCATAGCCAGTAGGCGGCTTTACGTTGTTCGGGTGTTTTTTGCGACAGGCCGAACACCACGCTCTCATCATTCATGATATGGCAGCCGAAAAAGCTGGCGGCGCGGGAGCCAACCAAATCGCGCACCGTTACGCCAAACGGCACGTGGCGCGCATTCACCAGCAGTCCTGCCGCCGCCGCCGCTAACGGATTGCCGCCGCTGGCAACAATGCCGATAAACATAAATTCGGACGCGCCCGCCAGCACAAAAATAGAGAGGACAAACGGCACCCACAGTGGGAAACCGTAGGCCATCGCCAGTGAGCCATAGGACATGCCGACGACGCCCACGGCCAGGCACACTAAAAATATCGCTTTTATCGTGTCTCCCTTGAGACAGGAAAAATAGTGTTTCATCTTCTTTAGTCATATCGAACGAATTTTCATTATAATGAACGGAACAGATTTGCTTTACAAGACGAACATTTCGTTCGTTATAGTGAACGTTGGATGCTTTATGACACAACCTATTAGCGTCATTGCCAGAAGCCTGGTACGCGAACGCCAGCGAACCGGACTGTCGCTGGCGGAGATTGCGCGGCGCGCAGGCATCGCTAAATCTACGCTTTCACAACTGGAAGCAGGGAACGGCAACCCCAGCCTGGAGACGTTATGGTCGCTATGCGTCGCGCTCGACATTCCCTTTGCCAGGCTGCTGGAGCCGCAGGTACAAAAAACGCAGGTGATTCGCCGCGGAGAGGGCACCAAAGTGGTGGCGGAGCAGGCGCATTATCAGGCGATATTACTGGCGGCGTGTCCGCCCGGCGCGCGGCGTGATATCTATCTGCTGTTGACGCAGCCGGGGGCCGACCGGATCTCTCATCCGCATCCGCCGGGGTCGGTGGAACATATTATTGTTACGCAGGGAAAAGCCCTCGTCGGCTTAACCGAGGCGCCGGAAGAGCTGGCGGAGGGCGATTACATTTGTTATCCCGGCGACCAGGCGCATATCTTTAAAGCGCTGGAACCGGATACTCAGGCTATCCTGGTAGCGGAGCAGAATTGAAATTGCCGGATGGCGGCGTAACCTCCTTATCCGGCCTACAAAAAATAAAACCGTAGGCCCGGTAAGCTTGCGCCACCGGGCAAAGGTTTACGCCAGATAAAACACCTCTTTTAGCTCTGCGCTAACCGGGCTGTTGTCCGGATTCGCGGGCATAACGTCACGCATATGTTTCCACCAACGCTGGCAAACGTCGGTGCTGGCCACGGCATTCCAGCGCTCCTCGGATTCAATCTCAACGGTGGCGAACAGCAGATTGCGCTCCTGATCGAGATAAATCGCGTAGTGATGCGCGCCGTGAGATTTTAATACGGCTTCCAGCTCCGGCCAGATTGGGTTATGACGACGCTGATACTCCTCGTGCGCGTCGGCATTTACCTGCATCACAAAGGCTTTGCGGATCATAACGCCTCCAGGTACAGCTCGCGAACTTCATCGCGGCTGGCGGTGCGCGGGTTACACGGCGCGCACGGGTCGGCGAGGGCTTTATCCAGCCAGCCTTCGATATCTTCTTTTGTGACGCCCAATTTGCTGAAACCGTCTGGAATGCCGACGCGTTTGCTCAGCGTACGGATAGCGTTAATCGCTTCCTGACTTGCGGCTTCGTCAGACATACCGCGCGTCTCCACGCCCATCGCCTGTGCGATGCGGGCAAAACGCGCGACGGCGTTCGGACGGTTAAAGTTCTCGACAATTGGCAGCAGGATAGCGTTGCAGACGCCGTGCGGCAGATTGTGGGTTGCGCCCGGCTGGTGCGCCAGCGCGTGAACCAGCCCCAAACCGGCGCTGTTGAACGCCATACCCGCCAGGTACTGGCCGAATGCCATTTGCTCACGGGCTTCGAGGTTATGACCATCGTCAACCGCTTTCGGTAGCCACACATTGATTAAGCGAATCGCTTCCAGCGCGTTAGCGTCGGTGAGCGGGTGCGCGCCAACGGAGACATAGGCTTCCACCGCATGGGTCAGGGCATCCATGCCGGTTGCGGCGGTCACAGAAGCCGGGATTTCCAGCATGACGCTAGCGTCATCCACGGCAATATCCGGGATGATATTCGGGTCGATGATCACCTCTTTGACCTTACGGGCAGAGTCGATAATCACCGCGTTGCTGGTCATCTCTGCCGCAGTACCTGCCGTAGTATTAATCGCTACCAGCGGTACGCCGGCGTTTTTCACTTTGCCGACGCCGGAGTAGGCGGTAGATGGACCGGGGTTGGCGGTCAGAATTTTCACCGCTTTTGCGGTATCGATCGGGCTGCCGCCGCCGAAGGCGATAATGTAGTCACATTCTGCGCTCTGATACGCCGCAAAACCTTTCTGCACCAGCTCTTCTGTCGGGTTTGGGAACACCTCATCAAACAGGTGGTAAGACATTTGATGTTCATCCAGTGCGCTAAACAGGCTATCCAGCAGGCCCAGCTTTACCAGTTGACCATCGGTAACGATCAGCGCTTTGCCCCATTGCTTATTCGCCACGAGGTTCACCATATCGGCAATCGCTCCAGCGCCATGCAGGCTAATTTTTGGCAGTGCCAACATAAAGCTCATCACTATTCTCCTTAAAAAAATTCCCTGTTGCCCGATGGCGCTACGCTTATCGGGCCTACGGTAAAATGCGCACCGACCTGTAGGCCGGATAAGGCAAAGCCGCATCCGGCGTTGAGTTGGGAGGTATCAGTACAGCGCTACGGCGCTGGCCAGCGGTGTCACGCCAAAACGTTTGCCGAGTGCGACCAGTTCTTCGCGCGTGATGGTCTGCTTCATACCGCCCATCGAATAGATTTTGACTAATACCTCAGCGGATTTCTCTGCGGTATCTATCAAACCGAAGGTTTCATCCAGCGTAGGTCCGCTTCCGAACACGCCGTGGAACGGCCACAGTACCAGCGAATGTTTCTGCATTTCTTGCGCGGTGGCCTGGCCGATTTCATCGGTGCCTGGCACCATCCACGGCAGAATGCCGACACCGTCCGGGAATACCACCAGGCATTCGGTGCTGCCTTCCCACAGTTTGCGGGTGATCAGCGCAGTGTTGTTTTCCAGTACGTAGGTGAGGGCGATCAGGTTAGTCGCATGGCAATGCATAATGACGCGGTCTTTGCCGTGGGTGGCTTTGATGCGTTCGCAGTGGGAGAGGAAATGCGCCGGGAGTTCAGAGGTGGGGACCGCGTCGTGGGTTAAGCCCCACAGAATGTGGTAGCCTGCGCCGTCGCTGTCGATTTTGACCACGCCTAAATTGGCTGCCGGATCGAGCTGCACGTTGCGGAAGAATTTGCCGGAACCGGTAACGATAAACGGCGTATTCGCCAGCAGCGGCATGGGTTGACTTAGCGCGATGTAGCGCGGTTTTTCGTGGAAATTAGCTGCAAAAGGCGCGATATCGGCTTCATCCAGACGCAGCGTCAGGTTACCGCCATTACGTTCGTCCCACCCTTTCAGCCACGCATCAGACGTGGCTTTAATCATGCCCTGGACAAACCAGGAATCGGTAATATTTTGCATGTTCGTGTTCCCATTTATTGCCCGAAGGTTATTCGGGTCTTACGTAGGCCGGATAAGCGCAGCGCCATCCGGCAATCGTGTTTCATTTATTGCCGGATGGCGACGCGGGCGTCTTATCCGGCCTACAGATCAGGTGTCGCTGTCAGCTACGTTTGCTCAGGATCTCTTTTTCGTAGGTGCGAACGCTGTCCAGCCACTGGCTGCCAGCCGGCGTGTCGTGACGCTGGCAATACATTTCCCAGACGGCCTGCCATGGCAGAGATTTTTGCTCTTCCAGCAGCGCCAGACGCGCGGTGTAATCGCCGCTGGCCTCAAGCTGACGCAGTTGATCTGTGGGTTCCAGCAGAGCGCGCAGTAGCGCTTTTTTCATGTTGCGGGTACCGATAACCCACGCGGCGACACGGTTGATAGAGGCATCGAAGAAATCCAGACCGATATGCACACGGTCGAACAGGTTATGACGGACGATCTCGCTGGCAATTGCCTGGGTTTCATCGTCCAGGAGCACCACGTGGTCGCTATCCCAGCGTACCGGGCGGCTGACGTGCAGCAGCAGCCGTGGCACGTAGAGCATGGCGGCGGAAATTTTGTCGGAAATCACTTCAGTGGGATGGAAGTGGCCCGCATCCAGGCACAGCGCGGTCTGACGGCTGGTGGCGTAGCCCATGTAGAACTCATTGGAGCCGACGGTGTAGCTTTCCGCGCCGATGCCAAACAGTTTGCTTTCGACGGCGTCGATGTGGTGCGCCGGGTCGAATTTCTCGCTAATGACCTCATCCAGCGCTTCCAGCAGGCGCTGGCGCGGGGCTAAACGGTCGACGGTAATGTCTTTCATGCCGTCCGGGATCCAGATGTTCATCACCGACGGCGTACCGAGCTGCTCACCAAAGTATGCCGAGACGCGGCGGCTGGCTTTGCAGTGATCGATCCAGAACTGGCGAATTTTCGCGTCTGGATGAGAGAGGGTAAAACCGTCAGCGCTCAGTGGATGAGAAAAACAGGTAGGGTTGAAATCCAGCCCCAGCCGGTTCGCTTTCGCCCACTCCACCCAGTTTTTAAAATGCTCCGGTTTGATCTGGTCGCGGGCAATCGGCGTATCCGACTCAAGATAAATGGCGTGCAGGTTCAGCCGTTTTGGTCCTGGGATCAGACGCAGCGCCTGTTCCAGATCGGCGCGCAGTTCGGTGGCGTTACGCGCTTTGCCCGGATAGTTGCCGGTTGACTGAATTCCGCCCGTCAACGAACCTTCCGGGTTCTCGAATCCGGCAACATCGTCACCCTGCCAGCAGTGCATGGAAACCGGCAGGCGATCGAGCTGGCGCAGCGCCTCCTCGACATCAATACCTACTGCGGCGAAACGTTGTTTTGCCAGTTCCCAGGCTTGTTCCAGTTGAGTGGTCATGCGCAAAGCTCCTTTGTCTGTCGTTTGGGTTGAAACTGCGCAACGTGGCGGGCAATTTCACTATCAGGATTAGGGATATAGGTTGTCAGGTCGTAGTTAGCGCTGACGACCTGACGGAAGTCATCGACGTTGTTTAATTCGTCGAGGGTCATAAGCTGAATACCAATATTGCCAAGGGTGGAGGCTTCAACCGGCCCGGCCATCACGCGAATGCCACATGCATCGGCGCACAACTGGTTGAGTAGCGCGTTTTGGCATCCGCCGCCGACAATATGCAGTTGGGTAAATTTTTCGCCGCGCAGATTTGCCAGTTCGTGCAGAATGTCGGCATACAACAGCGCCAGACTGTCGAAAATGCAGCGCGCCAGTTCGGCATCGCTGACGGGAACGGGCTGGTCGGTCTCGCGACAGGCGGCCTGGATTTCAGCGCGCATATCGTCAGGATTGATAAAGCGATCGTCATTCGGGTTAATCAGGAAACGGCAGGCCGGCAGCGCTTCTGTTTGGGCGATAAGCGCAGGCAGATCGGTAATGCGCCGTTCTTTCAGCACACGCTGGAGCAGCCACAAACCCATAATGTTTTTCAGTACCCGATAACGCCCTTCCGCGCCGCCCTCGTTGGTGATATTGGCAGCCAGCGCCTCGTCAGTGGTGTAGGGCATTTTGCTTTCAAAACCCATCAACGACCAGGTGCCTGAAGACAGGTAAGCGCTATGTTTATTTGCCAGCGGAGAGGCAATAACGGCGCTGGCGGTATCGTGGCTGGCGACGGCTACCACCGGAATACGGTTGCCCTGCGGGCAAATCCAGTCGCCGATAACATTGCCAGGGTGCGAGGGGCGGCCGAACCAGCTCTTTTTCGCGCCAGTCCACGCCAGCAGGGTCTCGTCCCAGTCATCGGTATTGATATTGACCAACTGGGTGGTCGTGGCGTTGGTGTATTCCCAGTTCATTTCACCGGTCAGGCGGTAGCTGAAATAATCGGGCATCAGCAGCGCATGAGCGACCTGCGCCGTTAACTCAGGCTGTTGCTTCGTCAGCGCGCGTAGCTGATAGATGGTGTTAAACGGCAGAAACTGAATCCCGCTGCGGCGATAGATCTCGCTTTTGCCGATCTGGACCCGCGCTTGCGACATGATGCCCGTGGTACGGTTATCGCGGTAGGAGACCGGCAGGCCGACACGCTGACCTTGTTTATCCAGCAGGACATAATCGACGCCCCAGGTGTCGATACCGATGCTGTCGATAAGAATGCCTTCATTGCAGACTTTCTTCAGACCAAGACGGATATCCTTTTCCAGACTGTCGATGTCCCAGGTGTCAAACCCGTCTGTTTTTTGTAGGCAGTTCACAAAACGGTGAATTTCACGTAGCGTCAGGGTACGGTGTTTGCTGTCGTAACGCGCCAGCATCACGCGCCCGCTGGATGCGCCGAGATCAACCGCGACACAATGGCGAAAAGTCATAATCAGGTCCTTCTTAGAGTCATTGCGTACAGTCTAAAAAAGCCCTCAAAGACCTACCTTCTCGTTACTGACAGGAAAATGAGCCGCTGGCAACAAGGCAAAGATGAACGTGATAGCGTTCACAGTTTCTACTAATAGGCCGGTGTGATGTCGTCCGCATTTCCCGCTTTTTCCCGCCTTTTCTTGAAAAAAAGACCATGTTTGCGCGCTTTAGCGTCAAAAATTTAAGGTGAGGCCGATAGCCCTTAATTACTATTCGGACATGTTGAATTCAGGAGGAAGCAACCATGACCGTACTGCATAGCGTGGATTTTTTTCCATCAGGTAAAGCGCCCGTGGCGATTGAACCCCGTCTGCCGCAAGCCGCTTTCCCTGAACATCATCATGATTTTCATGAAATCGTGATTGTGGAACACGGTACGGGCATTCATGTATTCAACGGGCAGCCGTATACCATCAGCGGCGGTACCGTGTGTTTTGTTCGCGATCACGACCGGCATTTATATGAGCATACCGACAACCTATGCCTGACGAATGTACTGTGGCGTTCACCGGATGCCTTCCAGTTCCTGGCGGGGTTGGATCAATTGCTGCCGCAGGAGCAGGATGGTTACTATCCTTCTCACTGGCGGGTGAATCAGAGCGCGTTGCAGCAGGTGCGCCAGTTGGTCGGTCTGATGGAGCGCGCCGGAGACGGCATGGATGCGCCTGCGGTGGCGAATCGCGAAATTTTGTTTATGCAACTACTGGTGTTGTTACGCCGCAGTAGCCTGATGGAAGGCGCGACCAATAACGACGCCAAACTCAACCAACTGATGGCATGGCTGGAAGACCATTTTGCGGAGGAGGTCTGCTGGGAGGCGGTAGCTGAACAGTTTTCGCTGTCGCTACGCACGCTGCATCGTCAGCTTAAACAGCATACCGGGCTGACGCCGCAACGTTACCTTAATCGCCTGCGTTTGATCAAAGCCCGGCATTTATTGCGCCATAGCGATCATAGCGTGACAGAAATTGCGTACCGCTGCGGTTTTGGCGACAGTAACCACTTTTCGACTCTGTTTCGCCGAGAATTTAACTGGTCGCCGCGGGATATCCGTCAGGGACGCGATGCGATAATCCAGTAACGCGAACGCTATCAACGTTTTCGTCGCCAATATGCTGATAATTATACCCTTTAATACCGGATGGCGGCTGCGCCTTACCTGGCCTACGGCGGCGAGCGGTAGACAGAATAAGCGTAGCGCCATCCGGCAAGCATTCAACATGAGGTGCTGCGGTGGCAAATCAGTTAATCCTTTTGAAAAAAGATTTTTTTACTGATGAGCAGCAGGCCGTTACGGTTGCCGATCGCTATCCACAGGATGTTTTTGCGGAACATACGCATGAGTTTTGTGAACTGGTGATGGTCTGGCGGGGCAATGGCCTACACGTTCTTAATGAGCGCCCATACAGAATTACCCGCGGCGATCTGTTTTACATTCGTGCTGAAGACAAACACTCCTATACCTCCGTTAACGATCTGGTGCTGCAAAATATTATTTACTGCCCGGAGCGTTTGAAACTCAATGTAAACTGGCAGGCGATGATTCCCGGCTTTCAGGGAGCGGAGTGGCATCCTCACTGGCGGCTGGGCAGTATGGGAATGAATCAGGCGCGGCAGGTCATTAACCAGCTTGAACATGAGAATAATGGACGCGATCCGCTGGCGAATGAGATGGCGGAATTGCTGTTTGGTCAACTGGTGATGACGTTAAAACGGCATCGCTACGCGACCGACGATCTTCCGGCAACCTCCAGAGAAACCCTGTTGGATAAATTAATTACCGCTTTGGCTAATAGCCTTGAGCGTCCCTTTGCGCTGGATGCGTTTTGCCAGCAGGAACAATGCAGCGAACGGGTGCTGCGGCAGCAGTTTCGCGCCCAAACCGGGATGACGATTAATCAATATTTACGCCAGGTCCGTATTTGCCACGCGCAGTATCTGCTTCAGCATAGCCCGCTGATGATTAGCGAGATTTCGATGCAGTGCGGTTTTGAAGATAGTAATTATTTTTCAGTGGTGTTCACGCGGGAAACCGGGATGACGCCGAGCCAATGGCGTCATCTCAGTAATCAAAGCGATTAACTGGCCATGCCTAAACCGACAATATTCGCCGCGATAATAATTACCACGCAGCCGAGGCTTAATACGGCAACGGGACGGCGGCCAGCATTTTTCCACTCTTTTAGCACCAGACCGACAAGCCCCCCGCACAGCACATAGAAGCTCATGTGCAGCATCCAGCTCATGTAGTCATATTGCGCGGGAATGCGCGCGTGACCCCAGGCATAGAAAAAGAACTGTAAATACCACATCAGACCGCCAAGCGCGGACAGCAGAATATTGCTGATAATCAACGGTCTTGCCAGCGAGAAGTCGGCTTTTATCGACAGATTTTGCACTTTTGCCAGGCGGATAAAACAGAAACCGAGGTTCACCAGCGCGCCGCCGCCCATAATCACCACGTAACTCGGCAGCGCGACATAGAGCGGGTCAACGCCAAGCGCGGCAGCAGCTTCATGCATCGGTTTCGCGGCGTTCATGGCAAAAGACATCCCCGCCGAGAAAATACCGCACATCACGGCCAGCAGAAGCCCTTTCTTCAGATTGAACTCCTCCGCTTTAATGCCCATTTTGCGTTCTTTTAACTGTCCGGCGCGCGTCACAATCCCGACGCCGATCAGCGCGACAAAAACGCCAAGTAGCGTCATGCGTCCCCCTTCGGTATGAATTAACACATCGAAGTTACCGTTGATGATGGGCGTCATCAGCGTGCCGACGATAAGCGTAATGCCGATAGCGATGCCGATACCCATCGACATCCCGAGATAACGCATGGTCAGACCGTAATTAATATTGCCGATGCCCCACATGGCGCCGAACAGAAAAACCGGTAAAAGGGTGGAGAGGTCAAACTGTCCATAATAGGCCCAGAAATCAGGCAGTAACAGAGCGCTAACTGTCCACGGCAGAATAAGCCAGGAGACAATGCCGCCCACTGACCACATGGTTTCCCATGACCACTGTTTCACTTGCTTGAACGGGGCATAGAAGCAGGCTGCACTGGCCGCCCCTATCAAATGCCAGAAAATACCCATCGTAATCGCGTTACTCATGACATGTTCCTCATTATTTTTTATGGCCGGGATACCCCTTCCGTTTGCATGAGTTTAAAAATTACGCAGTCTGGTAACCTTATAACGATTGCCGCCGTTGGGTGTATTCTGGCAATCAGCACGTTAATGAAGTGATTAACTTCACGTTTTAAAAAAGTCGGAGCGCATCGTGACCGTCTGGATGTTATTTAAATCAGTGGGTAATATTGGTTTTCTAAAATACCTTCATCATAACGACACGAAACGACTTAGCTGGCAGCAATGCAAAGAAAACGCTGCGTGAGCTCACATAATGGGAATAGTCTGACTTACCGTTTGATAAAAGGGTAGTTATACAGTAATTATTTAGTTGTTTTATTTGTATTTACAATTTAAATATATTGAAATTAACGTTAGGAATCAATGAAATATAAATATAAGGAAATCCCTATATTGGCTTTGTTGATGGTGTTTTGATTTTTATGTTATATGGCGAATATAAATTTCATTTATTTTATTTTGCTTTTTGAACATTATCCCAATTTTAAATTAAAGATCTTTGCCTATATTGTCGCCATTCACATTGCGTATTATGGTTGTGATGGTCTGACATGAAACAACGTTTTAATTTTAAATTAAATGGATCCTGTTATGAGAAAATCTCTTTTCTTACTATTACCTCTTGTTGTAACAAATGCGCATGCAGTATATGTCGATGTTCGTCATGAATATCTTGACGACAGTAAAGCTAACTATGACCGTGCGTATATTTCTCATCGTTTTGCGAATGGTTTTGGTTTTGCGATAGAAGCTATCTCAAAATCAGGCGGGGATGACACCAATAAAGCGTTTAATGACCTGGAAACACAGGGTAACGAATATACGATAAGCTACCAATTTAAAACGGGTGATGTCGCCTGGCAACCGGGTTTTGTGCTGGAAACAGGCGATGGTTACTCTACCTATAAGCCTTACTTCCGCGCGACGTGGACATTAAATGAAAGCTGGTGGGTTGGTGCGCGCTATCGTTTTGAATATGTACGCCGTTCTTCTGATATCCGGGATGATGATACCATCAATCGTATGGATGTCTGGGCAGGTTATAAATGGAACAACTTTGACTGGACAATTGAAGGGATTTATAAGAAAGCCGATAAATATGATCTTTACGATGGCGGCAAAGATAATTATGAATATAACTTCAGAACTGCCTATATTATTGACCAATGGTCGCCATTCGTTGAGGTAGGTAATGTTTCCGTCAATAGCAACAGCGATGAAAGACAAACCCGTTTCCGCGTGGGTATAGGCTACACATTCTAATCATTATCCCTGTTTATTATTTATTCTCTTTTCCGGCTACTTTATAGGTAGCCGGTTTTTTTTACCTGGTGATGACCTGCGGATAATTATTATCGCGCGTTGGCCGGATAAGACGCGAATCGCCATCCGGCAACGAGATGCGCAGGAAACTATGCGCTTACATGATGCCCAGTAGACGGGGTAAAAACAGTGTGATTTCCGGAATGTAGGTAATTAATAACAGAACGCCGATAATCGCGCCGTAAAAAGGCAGCAACGGTTTAATCACTTCCTCAACTTTGACCTTACCGACGCTCGCCCCGACATATAAACCACTGCCAACTGGCGGCGTAATGGTGCCAATCGCCAGGTTATAGATCATGATAATGCCGAAATGCACCGGATCGACGCCCAGTTTAGCCATGATCGGCAGCAGAATTGGCGTAAAAATCAGAATGGCCGGACCGATATCCATAAATGCGCCGATAATCAACAAAAAGACGGTAATGACTAACAGGATAACCAGTTTATTGGCGGAAATACCGAGGATCATATCGCTCAGCGCCGCAGGAATATTGGTGATCGACATCGAGAAGGACATCGCCGAAGAGGTTGCCAGCAGGAACATGATGACCCCGGTCATTACCACTGTCTGGAGCAAAATCGAAGGCAAATCCTTAATTTTCAGCGTGCGGTAAAACACCATCGTCAGCAATAACGTATACACCACGGCAATCGCGGAGGCTTCAATGGCGGTGAAAATCCCCTGCACAATGCCGCCGACAATAATCACGATCAGTAACAGGCTGGGAATGGCCTCAACGGCAACTTTTAGCGCCATGCCTTTTTGGACGGTGAAGAAAACCCGATAATTTCGACGCTTAGCGACCACCAGCGTGACCAGCATACAGCCAACGCCCCACAGCACACCCGCAACCAGACCGCCGGCGAACAGAGCGGCAATCGATGTTCCCCCGCTTGCCAGCGCATAAAGGATAAAAGCCGTGGTGGGTGGAATTAACATTCCCGTCGGCGCGGAGGCGATATTCACCGCGGCCGCAAAGCCGCGATCGTAACCTTCGCGCGCGCTCATCGGCACCATCACGCCGCCGATGGAGGTTGAGGCGGCAATTGCCGATCCGGAAATTGCACCAAACATCATATTGCCGACGATGTTGGTGTAAGAGAGCGAGCCGGGCAGTTTGCCAGTAAACAGTTTGGCAAAATTGACCAGCCGGGCGGCAATTCCCCCGCTATTCATGATCACCCCGGACAAAACGAAGAACGGCACGGCCAGCAAGGCAAAACTGTCCAGGCTGGAGAACATTTTTTGCGCGGTGGCGAACATCGAAATATCGAAAGGCAGTACCAGCATCATGGTGCTGAAAGAGGCGATAACGATGCAGATCCCGATAGGCGCGCCCATGGCCAGTAAAACAACAAAGACGGAAATTAGCGTACAGGACGCAAAAATAGGGTCAATCATGTGATTTCTCCAGAGTGTGCTCAGTGGTATCCGTGGCGGAATGGATAGCTTTCAGGGCGTCAACGATATTCAGCAGCCCATAGAGGATGATCAGTACGCCCGCGCAGGGGAGCGCGTAATAAATTTTTCCCATCGGAATGCCCAGCGCAGGGGAGATTTGCAGCATAGAAATCGCAGAAATCTTTAAGCCGCCGATAATCAATACCCAAATGGAAAACGCGATAAAAATGACCTGCAGGATAATATCCCACCAGCCGCGAATCGTCGGCGACACCTTATCCAGTAAGAGAGTCAGACTGATATGCTGTTTCTGACCGGCGACAAAAGCCATGCCCAGCATTGATACCCACACCAGGAGAAATCGCAGCATCTCTTCGGTAAGGGTGCTGGGAACGCCCAGAATGTAGCGGCTCACCACCTGCCAGCAGGCGATGCCAACCATTATCGCCAGCACCAGGCAACAGATAGCGCCCAGCAATAAATCAAGTCCTTTTCTGAATGTGTTCATCTTAATTTCCTGATTAGATTAATTTTTTGCTGTCTGGATACGTTGATACAGCCCGTAAAGCCGCGGTTTGTTTTTCAGACCGTCGTAAATAGGCTGTACCGCCTTCTGGAAGGGCTTTTTGTCGATCTCGTAGAATTCAACGTTGAAATCTTTTACCGCCGCCAGCCTGGTTTTCTCTATTTCCTTGTCCCATGCGGCTTTCTCAAATTCGATCGACGCCTTGATGGCGGCTTCGACGATGCGTTGCTGTTCCGGCGTCAGCTTTTCCAGCGTGAGGGTACTCATTAGCAGGATATCGGGAATGCGGGTGTGCATATCGTAGGTGTAATAACGGGCGACTTCGCCGTGGCGGGCGATGGTGAGAGCGAACTCATTGTTTTCCGCACCGTCGAGAATGCCTTGTTGTAACGAGGTATAGACCTCCGCCTGGCTCATGGCGATGGGCGAAGCGCCCAGCAGTTTGAGGGTTTGGATCGCCGTCTCACTCTGCATGACGCGGATCTTCTTCCCGCGTAAATCCTCAATGCGTTTAACCGGCGCTTTGCTCATATAAAAATTACGCGCGCCGGAATCATACCAGCCTACGCCGACAAACCCCTGTGCGGCGGTGGACTGATAAACAGGCTCCATCACCTGTGGGTTATCCATTACGCGGTAGTATTCATCGACGGTGGCAAACAGGTAGGGAAGTGAGAACACGCCGTACTCAGGCGAAAAACTCTCCATCAGCCCGGACGACACTTTAGTGATGTCGACGACGCCGACCTGCGTCAACTCCACCAGTTCGCGCTCGCCGCCAAGCTGTCCGTCCGGGAAGTACTGTACTTTGATATCGCCGCCCGTTTTCTCTTCAACTTGCTGCCCCAGGAAGTGCAACGCATCTTTTACCGGCTGGCTATTTTCAGCGTAGGCCAGGCGCAAAATGGTTTCGCCGTGGGAGAAGAAAGAGAGTGTGGAGAGTAAGGCCAACGTAGCCAGACGTATAAAACCAGGTTGCTTCATAATTCCCTCGCAATTGTAATAATTTACCGGGAATGTAATTGCATGGTGAAATTATAACCTTCTTGATTTTGCCACCGCTGACAAAAATTGGCACCAAAAGAAAGATTTTGAAACCCTGTTTCACATTTCATGATTTCCAGGAATTCATCAACAGGCGGTTTCGGTTGGAGGCGTAAAAAACGATTTTTTTCAGCGGATGCCGTAACGTTTATAACCCTGGAAAAAGTACGGCATTGATAATCATTTTCAATATCATTTAATTAACTATAATGAACCAACTGCTTACGCGGCGTTAACACTGTGCCGCTCGACAATAATGGAGATGATTATGAGTTATACACTGCCATCCCTGCCGTACGCTTATGATGCACTGGAACCGCACTTCGATAAGCAGACGATGGAGATTCACCACACCAAACACCATCAAACCTATGTCAACAACGCTAACGCGGCGCTGGAAAACCTGCCTGAGTTTGCTGACCTGCCGGTTGAAGAACTGATTACTAAACTGGACCAGGTGCCAGCGGACAAAAAAACCGTGCTGCGTAACAACGCCGGCGGCCACGCTAACCACAGCCTGTTCTGGAAAGGGCTGAAAAAAGGCACCACTCTGCAGGGCGATCTGAAAGTGGCTATCGAGCGTGACTTCGGTTCCGTTGACAACTTCAAAGCTGAATTCGAAAAAGCAGCAGCAACCCGTTTCGGCTCCGGCTGGGCGTGGCTGGTGCTGAAAGGTGACAAACTGGCTGTGGTTTCTACCGCAAACCAGGATTCCCCGCTGATGGGTGAAGCCATTTCCGGCGCTTCCGGCTTCCCGATCCTGGGTCTGGACGTGTGGGAACACGCTTACTACCTGAAATTCCAGAACCGCCGCCCGGACTACATCAAAGAGTTCTGGAACGTGGTGAACTGGGACGAAGCAGCAGCGCGTTTCGCCGCTAAAAAATAATTTGCATTGCACGTCTGTAGAAGCGAGTCTGATGACTCGCTTTTTTTGTATCCGCGTAAGGAGCAGCAGATGCATTATCCGGTTGACGTGTTTATTGGCAAAATTCGTGACTATGACGGCAGCCGCCCGAGCGCTATCGCCAAAGTGCAGGCCGATGGCGAACTTATGCTGACCGAGCTGGGTCTGGCAGGCGATGAGCAGGCCGAAAAGAAAATCCACGGCGGCCCCGACCGCGCGCTATGCCATTACCCCCGCGAACACTATGCTGATTGGATTCGCCAGTTCCCCGAGCAGGCGACGCTGTTTTGCGCCCCGGCGTTTGGCGAGAATCTGTCGACGGACGGAATGACCGAACACAACGTGTTTATTGGCGACATCTACCGCTGGGGCGAGGCGTTGATCCAGGTCACTCAGCCGCGCTCTCCATGCTTTAAACTTAATTTCCACTTTGCCATCAGCGACATGGCCCTCCTTATGCAGAACAGCGGAAAAACCGGCTGGCTGTATCGGGTCATTGCGCCAGGTAAGGTCTCCAGCGATGCGCCGCTGGAACTGGCGTCGCGTCTGAGCGATGTCTCGGTTCATGAAGCGGGTGTTATCGCCTGGTCTATGCCGTTTGATGACGAACAATATCATCGGCTGTTGAGCGCCGCCGGGCTGTCGGCGAGCTGGAGCCGCACCATGCAGAAGCGTCGTTTGAGCGGCAAAATTGAAGATAGCGCCAGACGACTGTGGGGGGATAAAACTCCGCCAAAATGAAAGGAAGGATTATGACTGAAGCTGAAAATGCGGTGGCGATCGTAAAAGAATTTTTGGTGGCCTCGATGATTCCCGATGCTGAACGTGCCGCAACGTATATGCACCCGGAGGTGAAAATTACCTTCACCGGAGGCCGGGCAATGGCTGGCGCGGCAGATATCGCGCAGTTTAACGGCGCTCGCTACAAGTGGGTGAAGAAGGCGCTGGGCGAGTTTGATGCGGTGCAGCATGATGATTACGTTGTGATTTATTCCAACGGTACGCTGTATGGGGAATGGCCCGACGGTCGCCCGTTTGCCGGTAATCGCTTTATCGATCGTTTCGAAGTGCGCGATGGCAAAATTACCCGGATGGACGTGTGGAATGACAGCGCCGAGTGGATTCTGGCGCCAGACATTTCCCGGTAAATCTCGACGGCGAGATAAAAAATCGGCCTGCATTCGCAGGCCGATGGTTTTTAGGTTCGCTTGTACAGCGGTAGCCACAGCGTGAGCCGCAACCCACCCAGCGGGCTATCGTCAGCCTTCACCCAGCCGCGGTGCTGCTGCATGGCGCTTTCAACAATCGCCAGCCCCAGCCCGGTGCCGCCAGACTCGCGGTCGCGCGCCTCATCAGTGCGATAGAACGGACGGAAGATCTGCTCACGGTCTTCAGGGCTGACGCCCGGCCCGTCGTCATCGACCGTGATCGTAATACCGTCTTTATCCACCGAGAAGCCGACTTCAATCTTCGTATGTGAATAGCGCAGCGCATTACGAACAATATTTTCCAGCGCGCTTTCCAGCGCGTTTGGGTTGCCATAGAGCGGCCACGGCCCCGGCGGATAATTTACCGTTAACGACTTGCCCATCTGTTCGGCTTCAAAGGCGGCGTTATCCAGCACTTCGCCCCATAGCTGATTGGCTTTCATCGTTTCGCTGACCAGCGCGTTTTTCTGTTGGTTACGCGACATCACCAGCAGGTCATTGATCATGCTGTCCAGACGCTGCGCTTCGGTTTCAATACGCTCCAGCTCTTTGCTTTCGCCGCCACGACGACGCAGCAGCGCGGTACCCAGTTGCAGGCGCGTAAGGGGCGTTCGCAGCTCATGGGAGATGTCTGACAGCAAACGCTGCTGCGAGGTCATCATCCGTTCCAGCGCCGTCACCATCTGGTTAAAACTGGCGCCAGCGGCGAGGAACTCCTGCGGACCCGCCTCCAGCTCCGGATGCTGACGCAGGTTGCCTTGCGCCACTTCATCAGCCGCGTTTTTCAACTTACGCGCCGGTTTCGCCAGACTCCATGCCAGCCATAGCAAGAGCGGCGAACTGACCAGCATCGTGACAATGAGCAACAGAAGCGGGCGGTCAAACAGCAGATTAATAAAATCGGATTGCGAACTGCTGGCCGGTCGAATCAGGTAAAGCTGGTAATTATCCTCTCCGTCGCGAACGGAGAACGGCCCCACCATCTCTACGCGGCCATATTTTTTCTTCTGCGGATGATCGGCGTTATCCGCCTGACCAATGAAGTTACGAATGATCTGCATTTCGCTGCGTTCAGCGCCGATCACGCGTCCTTCAGAGGTCACCAGTAATAACCGCTGTCCAGGCGGCGCCCACTTATCGATCGCGCGGAACAGGCGACGCCACCACATCAGGTCGTTGGGCGGATCGTTCGCAAGTTCAGCTTCTACATGTTGCTCTATCATCAATCCCTGGCGCTGCTCGCTGTCCAGCAGCTCGGTCATCTGGCGTGAATCGAGCTTGGGCAACATCAGTACCAGCATTAGCACCAGCGCCAGCGTCAACCAGAAGATGGCGAAGATGCGCGCGGTTAAACTTCCTATCATGAAGCGGAAACCATCAGATAGCCGCGACCACGCAATGTTTTAAACCACGGGTGACCGTCTTTGCGTTCCGGCAGTTTGCGGCGCAGGTTAGAAATATGCATATCAATGGCGCGATCGAACGGCGTCAGGCGCTTGCCCAGCACTTCCTGACTTAAATGTTCTCGGGAAACCACCTGGCCGAGGTGTTGCGCCAGCAAATAGAGCAGGGTGAACTCCGTACCGGTCAGCTCCAGCGTTTGGCCATCGAAACTGGCTTCCTGGCGGCCCGGATTAAGGCTTAGCGCATCGACTTCCAGCGTCGGCGAGCCGTTGTCGCTGCTCTGCTGCTGCTCGCTCCAGTGGGAACGGCGCAAAATAGCCCTGATACGCGCTACCAGTTCGCGGTCGTTAAACGGTTTGGGTAAATAGTCGTCCGCGCCCAGCTCAAGGCCGAGAACGCGATCCAGCTCGCTGCCGCGCGCGGTCAGCATAATGACAGGCGTCTGGTGTGTCTGGCGAAGCGCTTTCAACGTATCGATACCGTTTTTCTTCGGCATCATGACGTCAAGCAAAAGTAAATCGATGCTGTCATCCAAAAGCTCAAGCGCCTGCTCGCCGTCGTGGGCCACCAGGACATTAAAACCTTCCATTTCGAGGAGCTCTTTTAACAGGGAAGTCAGCTCTCGGTCATCATCAACTAACAGGATTTTATTCATTGTTTACGTACCTCCGAGGCAGAAATTACGTCATCAGGCGTCGCTAATCCATGACTTTACGTTGTTTTACACCCCCTGACGCATGTTTGCAGCCCGAATCGTAAACTGTCTCTCGTTGAATCGCGACAGAAAAGATTTTGGGAGCAAGCGATGCGCAAAGTTACCGCTGCTGTTATGGCCTCAACGCTGGCATTCAGTTTTTTAAGCCACGCAGCTGAAGTTGTTACAAGCGATAACTGGCACCCCGGTGACGGGGCCACGCAGCGTAGCGCGCAAAATCATATGTTTGACGGCATAAGTTTAACCGAACATCAGCGTCAGCAGATGCGAGATCTTATGCAACAGGCAAGGCACGAACAGCCTCCTGTTAATGTTAGCGAAATGGAGACAATGCATCGGCTTGTCACCGCAGAAAAATTTGATGAAAGCGCTGTGCGCGCTCAGGCAGAAAAAATGGCGCAAGAGCAGGTCGCCCGCCAGGTCGAAATGGCCCGCGTGCGTAACCAGATGTATCGCCTGTTAACGCCGGAGCAGCAAGCGGTTTTGAATGAAAAGCATCAGCAACGAATGGAGCAACTGCGCGACGTGGCGCAATGGCAAAAAAGTTCATCGTTGAAATTATTGAGTAGTAGCAACTCACGTTCCCAGTAACAACCCTGTTTTCCTTGCCATAGACACCATCCCTGTCTTCCCCCACATGATGTGGGGGTTTTTTTTATCTCCAGTTTGTCATTCTGTTATTAGCTTACTGTTTTAAACCATCCGTTATACTACCGGCAGAAGATAGCGGGAGTATTTATGAATCAAACCTATGGACGGCTGGTTAGCCGGGCGGCTATCGCGGCAACGGCGATGGCATCAGCGTTACTTTTGATCAAAATTTTTGCGTGGTGGTATACGGGATCGGTGAGTATTCTGGCGGCGTTGGTGGACTCGCTGGTGGATATTGCCGCGTCATTGACGAATTTGTTGGTCGTGCGTTATTCGCTGCAACCCGCAGATGATGAACACACGTTTGGTCACGGTAAAGCGGAGTCGCTGGCGGCGCTGGCGCAAAGTATGTTTATTTCCGGTTCGGCGTTGTTTCTGTTTTTGACCAGTATCCAGAATCTGATTAAGCCGACGCCAATGAACGACCCCGGCGTGGGGATTGGCGTTACCGTCATCGCTCTGATATGCACTATTATACTGGTCACGTTTCAGCGCTGGGTGGTACGCAAGACCCAAAGTCAGGCGGTACGGGCGGATATGCTTCATTATCAGTCTGATGTTATGATGAACGGAGCGATTCTTATCGCGCTGGGGTTATCCTGGTACGGCTGGCATCGTGCGGATGCCCTGTTTGCGTTAGGTATCGGCATCTATATTTTGTATAGCGCGTTGCGTATGGGGTATGAGGCGGTGCAGTCATTATTGGATCGCGCGCTGCCCGATGCGGAACGACAGGAAATTATTGATATCGTGACGTCATGGCCGGGAGTCAGCGGCGCGCACGATCTCCGCACGCGGCAGTCAGGGCCGACTCGCTTTATTCAGATTCATTTGGAAATGGAAGATAATCTGCCGCTCGTTCAGGCGCATTTTGTGGCTGACCAGGTAGAGCAGGCGATTTTGCGGCGTTTTCCGGGTTCAGATGTCATTATTCATCAGGATCCCTGTTCAGTCGTCCCCAGGGAAGGCAGGAAGTTCGAGCTTGTATAATTGATTGTTAAAAAGTGAGCCAGGCCAGCATTTTGTGTATAAATTACCGCCATTTGGCCTGACCTGAATCAATTCAGCAGGAAGGGATTGTTATACTATCTGTATATTCGTTGGATCGTTTCGAAGTGCGAAATCGGCTTCCGGCAATAGATTTCATTTTGCATTCCAAAGTTCAGAGGTAGTCATGATTAAGAAAATCGGTGTGTTGACAAGCGGCGGTGATGCGCCGGGCATGAACGCGGCAATCCGCGGTGTTGTGCGCGCAGCGTTGACGGAAGGGCTGGAAGTCATGGGCATTTATGACGGCTATCTGGGCCTGTATGAAGATCGTATGGTGCAGCTTGACCGTTACAGCGTATCTGACATGATCAACCGTGGCGGTACTTTCCTCGGTTCTGCCCGTTTCCCGGAATTCCGTGACGAAAATATTCGCGCTGTCGCGATCGAAAACCTGAAAAAACGCGGTATCGATGCGCTGGTAGTTATTGGCGGCGACGGTTCTTATATGGGTGCAAAACGTCTGACTGAAATGGGCTTCCCGTGTATCGGTCTGCCAGGCACTATCGATAACGACATCAAAGGCACCGACTACACTATCGGCTATTTCACTGCTCTCGGCACTGTAGTGGAAGCGATTGACCGTCTGCGTGACACCTCCTCTTCTCACCAGCGTATCTCTATCGTTGAGGTGATGGGCCGTTATTGCGGCGACCTGACGTTGGCGGCGGCTATTGCTGGCGGCTGTGAGTTTATCGTGGTGCCGGAAGTTGAATTTAATCGCGAGGATCTGGTGGCGGAAATCAAAGCCGGGATCGCGAAAGGGAAAAAACACGCTATCGTCGCTATCACCGAACATATGTGCGATGTTGACGAACTGGCGCACTTTATTGAAAAAGAAACGGGCCGTGAAACGCGTGCGACGGTGCTCGGCCACATTCAGCGCGGTGGTTCCCCGGTACCTTACGATCGCATTCTGGCTTCCCGTATGGGCGCGTATGCTATTGACCTGCTGCTGGAAGGCCATGGCGGTCGTTGTGTCGGTATCCAGAACGAGCAGCTTGTTCATCATGACATCATCGATGCGATTGAAAACATGAAGCGTCCGTTCAAAAGCGACTGGATGGAGTGCGCGAAAAAACTGTACTGATTGTTTTTGCGCGCCTGATGGCGCTACGCTTATCAGGCCTACAGGTTGCAGAAACGTGTAGGCCGGATTAGGCGCTAACCGCCATCCGGCAATCCCTCAGATTTATTCCTCGAAGTTATAGCCAATCTTTTTTTATTCTTTAATGTTTGGATCTCTTTCTGGCACGCTTTGCTCATC
The DNA here is from genome assembly GCF_046567715.1 of Salmonella sp. 741265116_PST. Taxonomy (NCBI): domain Bacteria; kingdom Pseudomonadati; phylum Pseudomonadota; class Gammaproteobacteria; order Enterobacterales; family Enterobacteriaceae; genus Salmonella; species Salmonella sp. 741265116_PST. Next base: position 70,663 of record NZ_JBKFPH010000012.1, read on the forward strand.
ACAACACAACATAAGCGAGTCGGGCGATGAAAAAGTGGGGCGTGGGGTTCACATTATTGCTGGCGTCAACCAGCCTTCTGGCAAAGGATATTCAGTTACTTAACGTATCGTACGATCCAACGCGTGAGCTGTACGAGCAGTACAACAAAGCGTTTAGCGCGCACTGGAAGCAGGAAACCGGCGACAACGTCGTGATCCGCCAATCGCACGGCGGTTCGGGTAAACAGGCGACTTCCGTTATTAACGGCATTGAAGCCGATGTCGTGACGCTGGCGCTGGCTTACGATGTGGACGCTATTGCGGAACGTGGTCATATCGATAAAAACTGGATTAAGCGTCTGCCGGATAACTCAGCACCTTACACCTCCACCATCGTTTTCCTGGTCCGCAAAGGCAATCCAAAACAAATTCATGACTGGAACGATCTGATTAAACCCGGTGTGTCGGTGATTACGCCAAACCCGAAAAGCTCCGGCGGCGCCCGCTGGAACTATCTGGCGGCATGGGGCTACGCCCTGCACCACAACAATAACGATCAGGCCAAAGCGCAGGACTTTGTCAAAGCCCTGTTTAAAAACGTTGAAGTGCTGGACTCCGGCGCGCGCGGCTCAACCAATACTTTCGTTGAACGCGGTATCGGTGATGTGCTGATCGCCTGGGAAAACGAAGCGTTACTGGCGACGAACGAACTGGGTAAAGATAAATTCGAGATAGTGACCCCGAGTGAATCTATTCTCGCAGAGCCGACCGTTTCCGTGGTCGACAAAGTGGTGGAAAAGAAAGACACCAAAGCGGTAGCGGAAGCGTATCTCAAGTATCTCTACTCGCCGGAAGGGCAGGAGATAGCAGCGAAAAACTTCTACCGTCCGCGCGATGCTGACGTGGCGAAAAAATACGACGATGCGTTTCCGAAGCTGAAGCTGTTCACCATTGACGAGGTGTTTGGCGGCTGGGCGAAGGCGCAAAAAGATCACTTCGCTAATGGCGGTACGTTCGACCAAATCAGCAAACGCTAAACCGTTTATAAACCCGGTAACGTATTATGTTACCGGGTTTTTTCTTTGCCACCATTTTGCGTTACTCTTCCCCGTCTATGGGTCACAGGGAACGCATAACATGAAAAAAACAGGCTACTTTTTACTGGCGGTGATAGTGATGGTCGCCGCGGCGGGCGTCGGTTACTGGAAATTTTCCGGCAATCCTGATGCGTTACGGGAAATCGTGCTTGAACAATGCCTGCCCGATCAGTTACAGCATCAAAACCCAGCGCCTTGCGCGGAAGTCAAACCTCGCGCCGGCTATGTCGTCTTTAAAGATCGTCACGGTCCGTTGCAATATTTATTGATGCCCACCTACCGTATCAACGGTACAGAAAGCCCGCTATTGCTGGAACCCGCTACGCCCAACTTTTTCTGGTTGGCCTGGCAGGCTCGCGGCTATATGAGTAAAAAATATGGGCATGATATTCCGGATAGCGCAGTCTCGCTGGCGATTAATTCGCGGCTTGGTCGTTCACAGGACCATTTGCATATCCATATTTCTTGCATCCGTCCTGACGTTCGGGAACAACTGGATAACGATCTCACGCGCATCAGCACTCGCTGGCTTCCGCTACCGGGCGACCTGATGGGGCATGAATACCTGGCGCGCCGGGTAACTGAGAGCGAACTGGCGCAGCGTAGTCCGTTTATGATGCTGGCGGAAGAGGTGCCGGAAGCGCGCGATCATATGGGACGCTATGCGCTGGCGGTGGTACGCCAAAGCGATGGCTCTTTTGTCCTGTTGGCGACCGAACGTAATTTACTGACCTTCAATCGCGCTTCTGCCGAGGAAATTCAGGATCATCAGTGTGAGATCCTGAAGTAACCCTGGCGATTCTGGCGTTTACTCTACGTGCCTGTCCCCGTATTCTTGTTGAAAAAAACAACAGGAGACAGGCATGTCGCTCTGGCTTTCGCACCCTCTGTTTCTTCCTTCATTGGTTGTCGGCATTACTATCCTGCTTTGGGCCACTTCATTGTTGCCGGAATTTATAACCGCGCTGCTCTTTTTTACTATAGCGATGGCGACGAAAATTGCGCCGCCGGAAACGATCTTCGGCGGTTTTGCTTCTTCAGCTTTCTGGCTGGTATTCAGCGGATTCGTGCTGGGGATCGCGATTCGTAAAACCGGGCTTGCGGACAGAGCGGCGTGCGCGTTATCGGCTAAATTAACGGACTCCTGGCCTCTGATGGTTAGCAGTGTGGTGTTGCTTAGCTATGCTCTGGCGTTTGTGATGCCCTCAAATATGGGGCGTATTGCGCTGCTAATGCCGATTGTCGCGGCGATGGCGAAACGCGCCGGAATAGCGGATGGCACCCGCGCCTGGTATGGGTTAGCGTTGGCTGTCGGGTTTGGTACCTTCCAGCTTTCCGCTACCATTTTGCCTGCGAACGTGCCCAACCTGGTGATGAGCGGCGCGGCAGAAGGCTCTTATGGCATCCACCTGAACTATGTGCCGTATTTACTGATGCATACGCCAGTACTGGGATGGTTAAAAGGCATCGTATTAATCGCCCTGATTTGCTGGTTATTTCCCGGTGCGCCCCATGCGCCGCATGAGGCAGAACCGCCTGCGCCAATAAGCTGCAATGAAAAGCGGCTGGCGTGGATGTTGGCGGTAGTGTTGACGATGTGGGTAACGGAAAGCTGGCACGGTATTGGCCCGGCCTGGACCGGTCTGGCGGCAGCGGTAGTAACGATGTTGCCGCGAGTAGGTTTTATCAGCGGGGATGAGTTTGCCAGTGGTATTAATATTCGCGCCTGTATTTATGTCGCCGGGATTCTGGGGCTGGCGCTCACCGTAACGCAAACCGGTATTGGTAATGCGGTGGGGGAAACATTACTGCGCGTTATGCCATTAGATACGCAAAAACCGTTTACCAGTTTCCTTGCGCTCACGGGTATCACGACGGCGCTGAATTTTATTATGACCGCGAACGGCGTACCGGCGCTCTATACGACACTGGCGGAAAGTTTTGCGGATGCTACTGGTTTTCCACTGTTATCAGTCATTATGATTCAGGTGCTGGGTTATTCCACGCCGCTATTACCGTATCAGGCGTCGCCGATTGTTGTTGCGATGGCGTTAGGAAAGGTGCCGGCAAAGGCGGGAATGTTGCTGTGTCTGGCGCTGGCGGCGGTGACGTATCTGGTACTGTTACCACTGGATTACGCCTGGTTTCGAGTTCTGGGGAGATTATAGCTTTAACAGACTGTTAATTTTTTGTTTTGTGAGATGGTGAATTGTTTTATTTGCACCGATGCCGGTTAATACCGGAGCGCAGATGTGTGCGCTGGAAACTCAAGGAATGATTCATGGACAGATTGACCCCCATTCGCTGTTGGCCTGCCATCATTTCGATCGTGATTACGCTGACCATCTGGTTTGTTATCCCTTGCCCTGCAGATGTGACTCCACAGGCGTGGCATCTGCTGGCACTGTTTATCGGCACTATCGCGGCGATTATTGGGAAAGCCATGCCGATTGGCGCTATTGCGATTGTGGCGATTATGCTGGTGGCATTGACCGGCGTCACCCATCCCGGTAAACCTTCAGCGGCGCTGAACGATGCGTTGAGCGGTTTTTCTAATCAACTTATCTGGCTGATTGGCTTATCCATCATGCTGTCGCAAAGTTTGTTGAAAACGGGACTGGGCGCGCGTATAGGCTATGGGTTTATTGCGCTGTTTGGTAAAAGAACGTTAGGAATCGCCTGGGCATTAACGCTGGCGGAAACCCTGATTGCGCCGGTGACGCCAAGTAATACCGCGCGCGGCGGCGGCATTATTCACCCGGTAATGCGGGCGATTGCGGAAAGTCTTGGTTCCCAGCCTGGAAACCGTGAGAATGGCGCAACGGGCCGTTACCTCGCGCTGGTAAATTACAATATTAATCCAATCAGTTCGGCGATGTTTATTACTGCAACTGCGCCTAACCCGTTAATTGTTAGTTTCTTGACCAAAGGAACGGACGGGGTACTGAATATGACCTGGGGAATGTGGGCTATCGCCGCGCTCCTTCCTGCGGTGGTATCGCTGGTTGTGATGCCCATTGTGATCTGGTGGCTCTACCCGCCTGCCGTTACGCGTACGCCGGATGCGCCGCAGTTCGCCCGACAAAAGCTAACTGCGCTTGGCCCTCTCTCGCTGGCAGAGAAAATCACCCTCGCGGTTTTTATTTTGCTGCTTTGTCTGTGGGCCGGCGTTCCTGCCATGCTCATGGGGAGCGGCTGGACCGTCAATCCTACCAGCGCCGCATTAATTGGCTTATCAATTCTGTTGTTGACGGGAGTATTAAGCTGGGACGACATTCTGAAATGTCGTGGGGCATGGGATACTATTGTCTGGTTCGCCGCGCTGGTGATGATGGCTGATTTTCTCAGCAAACTGGGGCTGGTCGGCTGGCTGGCGACCAGCGTTGGTAGTGCCATCAATCATCTCGGTATGCACTGGAGCATAGCAACGCTACTGCTGATCCTGCTTTATGTTTATTCACATTACTTTTTCGCCAGCACCACGGCGCACATCACCGCGATGTTTGCGGCGTTCTTTGCTGCGGGATTGGGTCTCGGCGCGCCGCCGGCGCTGCTTGGGCTGATGCTCGGTTTTTCTTCTTCATTGATGATGTCGCTCACCCACTACGGTACGGGCACCGCGCCCATTATCTTTGGCTCTGGTTATGTTACGTTGGCGGAGTGGTGGAAAACAGGGCTGGTGATGAGCGTAGTCAACCTGATTATCTGGGGCGTGACCGGCGCTTTCTGGTGGCACTGGTTGGGATACTGGTAACGCGATAATGACGGGAGGTGAGTTCCTCCCGTCGCAACAACTTAAGCCTGTTTAGCCGCTTCTGCTGCTTTCACGATCACCGCGAAGGCGTCAGCTTTCAGAGAAGCACCGCCAACCAGCGCGCCGTCGATGTCCGGCTGCGCGAACAGTTCGGCGGCGTTGGACGCATTAACAGAACCGCCGTACTGGATAATGACCTGTTCAGCGATTTTCGCGTCAGCTTTAGCAATGTGGTCACGGATGAATTTGTGAACTGCCTGCGCCTGCGCAGGAGTTGCAGATTTGCCGGTACCGATCGCCCATACGGGTTCATAAGCGATAACCGTGCCTTCAAAGGCTGCCGCGCCCTGCGTTTTCAGAACGGCGTCGATCTGGCGCGCGCACACTTCTTCTGTTTTGCCCGCTTCGTTTTCCGCTTCGGTTTCACCGATGCACAGTACCGGCGTCAGACCTTGTTCTTTCAGTACGGCGAATTTTTTGGCGATCAGCTCGTCAGATTCTTTGTGATAAGTACGACGCTCGGAGTGGCCGATAATAATGTACTGCGCGCCGATATCTTTCAGCATTTCAGCCGAAGTTTCACCGGTGAATGCGCCAGACAGATTCAGATCAACGTTCTGCGCGCCCAGCATGATGTGGCTGCCGGCAGCAGCGCGTTTCGCCAGATCGATATACATTTCCGGCGGAGCGATTGCCACGTCGCAGCCTGCTACGCCCGCCAGTTCTTTACGCAGGTTAGCCACCAGTTCGTTTACCATGTGGCGGCTGCCGTTCAGTTTCCAGTTACCCATCACTAAAGGATGTCGCATTTCATTTCTCCACGCTTAGTCAGCGAATTAAGGAAGATGGCCGCTCGTCAGAGCAGCATGGTCTGTGAAACAGTATAGAGATTCATCCCCGGAAAGGCTTTGCTTTTTGTCATCAATTCGCCCCTTCCAGATTTTCAGATAACGCCAGCTTAATCGGTTCAACCGCGAAGGTCAGCCCCTTTTCGCCGTTATCTGCGACAACATAACGTACCGCGCCTTCGGTCTCGGCGTAATAGTGTTTACCTTTACCGGCGATAAGCATCTTTTGCAGTTTTTTCTGGCTTTGCTCTTTTGTCAGCAATGGGGCGACAGTGCGAATGATGGCGGCCATATATTCCAGCGCTTTCGCTTTCGCCGCTTTCTGCTCCGGCCCCTGAATGGGCAGCCAGGTAATCTGCATACTTTTCACTTTGAGCGTACCGCGCTCCAACGCCGTGGAGGCATACAGATTTTCGTTAATCTTACTGGCGGCGCGGGTCAGATTCGCCTTATCGCGGCTATTCTCAATGGCGCGAAATTCATTGAGCGGCAGATCGGGATTCTGGCGGTTAAAGTTCTCACGAAACTGGCTAATAGAAAGATCAAAGGTTGGCGAGCCCGCCAACAGATAGGGCGCTGTCGTGGTCGATGAAGAGAGCTGCGCGTGCGCCGTTATGCTGGCGGTGAGAGCAGAAAACAACAGTAAAAACAGAGTACATCCTGGCTTCATCAATCTTACCTTTCGTTAGGACTGCTCACGATTAAAACGATAACTGTCGGGCTTGTCAAAAGGGTAAACTGTAGCGGAAGGCAAAATATAAGGAACTTACATGACCATACAGCAATGGTTATTCTCATTTAAAGGGCGTATCGGACGCCGTGATTTCTGGATTTGGATCGGCCTCTGGTTTGCCGGGATGCTGGCGCTATTTTCGCTGGCGGGGAAAAACCTGCTTGATATCCAAACGGCGGCATTTTGCCTGGTGTGCCTGCTGTGGCCGACCGCCGCCGTCATGGTCAAACGTCTGCATGACCGGGGGCGATCCGGCGCGTGGGCGTTGCTGATGATTCTGGCGTGGATGCTGCTGGCCGGAAACTGGGTGATGCTGCCGGGGATGTGGCAGTGGGTCGTCGGGCGATTTATTCCGACGCTGATCCTGGTGATGATGCTTATCGATTTGGGCGCGTTTGTCGGTGTTCAGGGGGAAAATAAGTTTGGGAAAGCGACACAGGACGTGAAGTTTAAAGCAGAGCTGTAACGGGCGGTAAACCGTAATTTGCCCGGTGGCGCTGACGCTTACCGGGTCTACAGAGTGGTGATGATTTGCAGGCCGGATAAGCCCCAGCCGCCATTCGGTAAAACATCACCAGTAATGTTCAGCCGTCATATGCCCCGGTCGGCGGCGCAGATGTTTAGTCATCTGTCGGGTCTCTTTCAGCAGTTGCTGCGTATCGCGCACCATCTGCGGGTTCCCGCACAGCATGACGTGGCTGGTCTCTTTATCCATCGGTAATCCAACGGCTTTTTCCAGCTCGCCGTTTTCAATGAGCGCAGGCACGCGTCCGGTAAGCGAGCCTGGCACGCTCTCCCGGCTGACCACCGTTTGGATGCGCAGCTTGCCTTCATAACGCTGTTGCAGTTCCAGCATTAGCGGCAGATAGCTTAAATCGGCGGCGAAGCGTGCGGCGTGGACTAAGACCAGATTTTTAAAGCGCGCGACATCCTGGCCATATTGCAGAATAGACAAATACGGGCCAATAGCGGTTCCGGTCGCCAGCATCCATAGCGTCTCGCAGTCAGGCACTTCATCCAGTACAAAGAAACCCGACGCGTCGCTGACCACTTGCACCTCATCGCCAGGTTTTAGCGCCGCCAGCCGCGGGCTGAGCTTTCCTTGCGGCACCGTCACCAGATAAAACTCTAAATTCGGATTGTCAGGCGCATTCACATAGGAATACGCGCGCTGAACGCGCTCGCCATCGATCTCCAGTCCGAGTTTGGTAAATTGGCCTGCAGTAAAAGGATTAATGGGGGCGTGAACGGTCAGGCTGAACAGTGCGTCAGTCCAGTTTTGCACCTTAGTGACTTTACCTGTTACCCAATCGGCCATGGTTTTCTCCTGTTCTGAATCGCTAACCTTATCTTCGTTCGTCAGGAGAAAGATTTCCAGCCCCGCGAGGCTGGAAGGCTCTAACTAACAAATGCGCTAGAGGATATGCGCCTGTACATCCGGATCTTTACGATCAAGATAGTGGATCGACTGAATGCGGCGGATGGTGCGTGATTTGCCGCGGATCAGCAGTGTTTCCGTCGTGGCGATATGGCCTTTCCGGCTAATTCCTTCCAGCAGATCGCCTTTCGTGATGCCGGTCGCGGAGAAAATAACGTTATCGCTACGCGCCATATCGCCCAGGCATAACGCCTTGCCCGCTTCAATGCCCATTGCTTTGCAGCGCGCCAGTTCCTGTTCGCCAATGCGGCGGTTTTCTTCGCTGTCGCCTTTCACGTCATGGCGCGCCAGCAGACGCCCCTGCATATCGCCGTCCAGCGCGCGGATCACCGCTGCGGATACCACGCCTTCTGGTGCGCCGCCAATCCCGTACAGCACGTCGACTTCGCTATCCGGCATACAGGTCAGAATTGAGGCCGCGACGTCGCCGTCAGGAATGGCAAACACGCGTACGCCCAGTTTGGCCATCTCTGCGATGACCTCGTCATGACGCGGTTTTGCCAGAATGGTCACGGTCAGATCGCCAAGCGGTTTACCCAGCGCATCCGCGATGTTGCGCAGGTTATCCGCCAGCGGCAGATTGAGATCGATTGCCCCTTTGGCGCCCGGACCGACAATCAGTTTTTCCATATACATATCGGGCGCATTCAGGAAACAGCCTTTATCGCCGACCGCCAGCACCGCCAGCGCGTTCGCCTGACCCATCGCCGTCATGCGCGTGCCCTCAATCGGATCGACGGCGATATCTACCGCATCGCCGTGGCCGGTACCGACTTTCTCGCCGATATAGAGCATCGGGGCCTCGTCGATTTCGCCTTCGCCAATCACGATGGTGCCGTCAATGTTGACCTGGTTGAGCATGATACGCATGGCGTTGACCGCCGCGCCGTCCGCGGTATTTTTATCGCCGCGTCCCAGCCATTTGTAGCCAGCCAGCGCCGCCGCTTCGGTCACACGGGAAAATTCGATGGCAAGTTCTCGTCTCATAAAAAACTCGTAGCAAAAAGGAGTGGCGCGCAGTGTAACACAGGGGAAGGAGGGAATAATTGATGTGTGTGCGGAGTTGCCCCCGCACAAAGATTTTGCCGGATGGCGACCTTACTTGTCGTGATCTTCCCACGCCATTGCGCGTTTAACCGCTTTCTTCCAGCCGCTGTAACGGTAGTTACGCTCGGTGGTTTCAATGCCGGGGCGGAATTCTCGCTCAATGACGGCTTTTTCCTGCAGCTCGTCCAGGTTCTGCCAGTAACCGACGGCCAGACCAGCCAGATAGGCGGCGCCCAGCGCGGTCACTTCGCGCACTTCCGGGCGTTCCACCCGCGTGCCGAGAATATCTGACTGGAACTGCATCAGGAAGTTGTTGGCCACTGCACCGCCGTCCACACGCAGAGCGTGCAGGCGGATGCCGGAGTCGGCCTGCATCGCTTCCAGTACGTCGCGGGTCTGGTAAGCGATGGATTCGAGCGTCGCGCGGATAATGTGATTAGAGTTCACGCCGCGGGTCAGGCCAAAAATGGCGCCGCGGGCATACGGGTCCCAGTACGGCGCGCCCAGACCGGTGAAGGCCGGAACTACGTAGACACCGTTGGTATCTTTCACTTTCGTGGCGAAATATTCGGAGTCGAACGCGTCGCTGATGAGCTTCATTTCATCACGCAGCCATTGAATGGACGCTCCCGCCATAAACACCGCGCCTTCCAGCGCATAGTTGACTTCGCCGCTTGGTCCGCAGGCGATGGTGGTCAGCAGGCCGTTTTCCGATTTTACCGCTTTCTCGCCGGTGTTCATCAGCATAAAGCAGCCGGTGCCGTAGGTATTCTTTGCCATTCCTTCCTTTACGCACAGTTGGCCGAATAGCGCGGCCTGCTGATCCCCGGCAATCCCGGCGATAGGAATACGTGTACCGCCTTTACCGCCAATATTGGTCTGGCCGTAGACTTCGGAGGACTTACGTACCTGGGGCAGCATCGCGCGTGGGATATCCAGCACATCCAGCATTTTATCGTCCCAGTCCAAATCATGGATGTTGAACAGCATGGTTCGTGAGGCGTTGGTGTAATCCGTAACGTGGACGCGGCCCTGCGTCATCTTCCAGATAAGCCAGGTATCCACCGTACCGAACAGCAGCTCGCCACGCTTCGCGCGTTCGCGCGAACCTTCCACATGGTCAAGGATCCATTTCACTTTAGTGCCAGAGAAGTACGGGTCGACGACCAGACCGGTATTGTCGCGGATGTAATCTTCCAGACCGTCGCGTTTAAGCTGTTCACAAATATCGGCGGTACGACGGCACTGCCAGACAATAGCGTTGTATATCGGTTTGCCGGTTTCACGTTCCCAGACGATCGCGGTTTCACGTTGGTTGGTGATACCGATAGCGGCAATCTGATCGGAACTGATATCGGCCTTAGCCAGCACTTCTACCAGCGTTGAGCTTTGGGACGCCCAAATTTCCATCGGGTCGTGTTCTACCCAGCCTGGCTTAGGATAAATTTGCTCAAATTCACGCTGTGATACGCTGACGATATTCGCGTCATGATCCATAACGACCGCGCGGGAGCTGGTGGTACCCTGGTCGAGCGCAACGATATATTTTTTTTCAGTCATAATTTTGTCCCGTAATCAGATTACAGCGAAGCATTTTGTTGTGTGGTCGCGGTGGAGTCCTTCTCTTCCACGACGCAGGTATCGCACGGCAAATGACGGCCAATAAATTTGCGATAAGCAAACGCGCCCAGAATGGCGCCGACGATGGGGCCAAACAGCGGCACCAGGAAGTAAGGAATGTCTCTACCGCCGGTAAACGCAATTTCACCCCAACCGGCAAGCCCGGCGAACATTTTGGGGCCAAAGTCACGCGCCGGATTCATCGCAAATCCGGTCAACGGCCCCATAGAGGCACCGATAACGGCGATCAATAAACCAATGAGCAGTGGCGCAAGCGGACCGCGAGGTACGCCGTTGCCGTCGTCGGTTAGCGCCAGAATCAGCCCCATCAGAATAGCGGTAATCACCATTTCAACCGCGAAGGCCTGCACAAAATTGATATGAGGATTCGGGTAAGTTGAGAAAATGCCTGCGAGATCGAGGCTTTCAACGCTGCCACGGACGATATGGTGGGTTTGTTCGAAGTCCACAAAAAGATTGTAATAAAGCCCGTAAACTAACGCCGCTGCGCAAAAGGCGCCGGCAACTTGAGAAATAATAAAAGGAACAACTTTACGTTTGTCGAAACAGGCAAATAGCCAGAGTGCGATGGTCACTGCCGGGTTCAGGTGTGCGCCAGAAACACCTGCCGTCAGGTAGATAGCCATCGCTACTCCCAGACCCCAGATGACGCTGATTTCCCACTGTCCAAAAGTAGCTCCGGCAACTTTAAGCGCAGCGACACAACCCACACCGAAAAAAATCAACAACCCGGTACCGAGGAATTCAGCAATGCACTGGCCTTTTAAGGTTGATGTTTGACTCATAATCGGATCCTGAAGAGTATGTAATGTTTATTGGTATGCGAGGAGGTCATGGACATCCACGATGCCCTGTAGGCACACTGTTAATTTATCGTTAACGAGCAAAAACGAGAAATATCGAAATCAAAATGTGTGTACTGCGTCAATAAAATGAGCGTTATCGCGCCATGAGGCGCATTTTGAGACAGCAGAAGAGTGTGAATTGAATCATTTCATTAACCAATATGTTAACAATTTTAAGTTATTGAATGAATGTTACCAGGAGATGGATGAAAATTGCTGCAAACCGCGATCTACGCGGTATGTCGCTGGACAGCGAGAGCGGGGCTTCATACAATCGACACTATATATTGTGCGCGTTTACGTGAAGCGTCGCCTTGCAATTCAGGAGAGGTAAGATCATGTCTTTAGAAGTGTTTGAGAAACTGGAAGCAAAAGTACAGCAGGCGATTGACACCATCACCCTGTTACAGATGGAAATTGAAGAGCTGAAAGAAAAGAACAACAGCCTGACGCAGGAAGTGCAGTCTGCACAGCATCAGCGTGAAGAACTCGAGCGTGAAAATAATTCTCTGAAGGAACAGCAGAGCGGCTGGCAGGAACGTTTGCAGGCGCTGCTTGGTCGTATGGAAGAAGTCTAATCCTCGTCATATTTCACGTTATGGCGGCGTTGGCTGCGTGCGTTCACCCCAGTCACATAGTGGCCTATGCTCCTGGGGATTCACTTACTTGCCGCCTTGCCCTGACGCGAAATCTATAGAGGATTTAGAATGCGGACACTGGTGGGCCGGATAAGGCGTAAGCTGCTATCCGGCAATCAGCGACAACGCATAAAAAAGGCGCCGTAAGGCGCCTTTTTTGATCACTCGATATCAAGCGGGTCTTCGGAAAGGATAATCCCGGTGTTGTCGGCATAGAGATGATCGCCGGAGAAGAACGTCACGCCGCCGAAATTGACGCGCACATCGCTTTCCCCAATGCCTTCACCTGCGGCACCAACCGGAATGGCGGCGATCGCCTGAATGCCGATATCCAGCTCTTCCAGATCGTCCACCTGACGCACCGCGCCATAGATAACCAGCCCTTCCCATTCATTTTGCGTAGCCAGACGCGCCAGCTCCGCATCGACTAATGCACGACGGACAGAACCGCCGCCATCGACCAGCAGAACCCGGCCACGGCCATTTTGTTCGAGCAGATCGTACAGCAACCCGTTGTCCTCGAAACATTTTACCGTGATGATTTGTCCGCCAAACGACGACCGCCCTCCAAAATTAGAGAACAGCGGTTCCACGACGTTGACATCTTCCTGATAGATGTCACAAAGCTCGGAAGTATCGTATTTCATAGGCTTAACGTTCAGTTGCTGCGAGAATTTTCAGTATATCGCGCTAAGTATACTGTTGGCAAAATCATCAATTGTTAATTGATATTTGTCAGTTAAACGGCCCACTGACTTAAGAGTATCCCAATCACAAATAACAGGTTGGTTAACAACGCGCCTTTAACGGTACGTTCAAGCATCGGACGCATTGCCGCAGGCTCCCTTTCGCGCATTACGTAGCGCGCTTGTTTAATGAGCAATGGTGCGGCCAGAATAAACAACCATCCCCACGGACTGTGTAGCGAGAGCAGATTAAACAGCGCCAGACAGAGCAGCGCGCCTAGCAACAGGCAGGCGTGATAACGACGCGCGTTGACATCGCCCAGCCGTACCACAAGGGTGTTTTTGCCGTTCTCTCTGTCGCTATTAATATCGCGCAGGTTATTAATATTCAGCACTGCCGTCGCCAGTAAACCGCAGGCGGTGGCCGGGAGAATCAGCGCCGGAATCAGCGTATGCGCCTGGAGATACCAGCTCCCCATGACACTTAGCCAGCCAAAGAATACGAGGACAGAGATATCACCCAGCCCGATATAACCGTAGGGCCGATTACCCACGGTGTAGGTGATGGCGGCGATAATCGACAGCCCGCCCAAAATCAGGAAGCCGACAAAATCGGTTAACGTATGGCACGCGACCGCCACCAGCGCCAGTCCGGAGATACAGATCAGCACGACGGTAATGATTAACGCCCGCCTCATCTCCTGCCGGGTGATGACGCCTTTTTGCATCCCCCGCAGCGGCCCGATGCGATCCGGTTTATCACTGCCTTTGACAGCGTCGCCGTAATCGTTGGCGAGGTTGGATAAAATTTGCAGCAGCCCGGCGGTGATAAGGGCCAGCAGTGCGACCAGAGGATCGAAATAGCCTTGCCACCATGCCAGGGCCGTACCGACGATAATCGCCGCGAAGGCGAGGGGTAAGGTTTTGGGTCGTAAGCTTTCCAGCCAGGCCTGGGTGCGGCTAATTTGTTGTTGTTCAGTCATATTTAGCGCCAATAAAAATGGGGCTTTTCAGCCCCATCAACAGTGATGAAAATGCATTGGACGCGATTATAAGATAAAACGGCTTAGATCTTCATCTGCGACCAGCGCATCCAGATGTTTGCTCACATATTCCGCATCAATTGTGATGTTTTGGCCGTGCAGATCGCTGGCGTTATAGGAAATCTCTTCCATCAGACGCTCCAGTACGGTATGCAGACGGCGCGCGCCGATGTTTTCGGTGGTTTCGTTAACCTGCCAGGCGGCTTCGGCAATACGTTTAATACCGGAATCGGTGAACTCGATATTGACGCCTTCAGTTGCCATCAGCGCTTTATACTGCACGGTGACGGAGGCGTTTGGCTCGGTCAAAATGCGTTCGAAATCGCTGGTGGTCAGCGCCTGAAGTTCAACGCGAATCGGCAGACGGCCCTGCAGTTCCGGGATCAGATCAGACGGCTTCGCCACCTGGAACGCGCCAGAGGCGATAAACAGAATATGATCCGTTTTGACCATCCCGTGTTTGGTCGAAACCGTGCAGCCTTCTACCAGCGGCAGTAAGTCGCGCTGTACGCCTTCGCGTGAAACATCCGGGCCGGAGGTTTCGCCACGCTTACAAATTTTGTCAATTTCATCGATAAACACGATGCCGTGCTGTTCAACCGCGTCAATAGCGTCCTGTTTCAGCTCTTCCGGGTTGACCAGCTTAGCAGCCTCTTCTTCAACCAACAGTTTCATCGCGTCTTTAATTTTCAGCTTACGCGGTTTCTGTTTCTGACCGCCCAGGTTCTGGAACATAGACTGCAACTGGCTGGTCATCTCTTCCATGCCCGGAGGCGCCATAATCTCTACGCCCATCGGCGCGGCGGCGAGGTTAATCTCGATCTCTTTATCGTCGAGCTGGCCTTCGCGCAGTTTTTTGCGGAACGTTTGACGGGCGGCAGAAGGCTCCTGCTGCTGTTCGGCCTGGCCCCAGTTATTTTTTGCGGGTGGGATCAGTACGTCGAGAACACGTTCTTCCGCCAACTCTTCCGCACGATAGCGGTTTTTCTCGATAGCCTGTACGCGAACCATTTTCACAGCGGCATCGGTCAGATCGCGGATGATAGAGTCCACTTCTTTACCGACATAGCCCACTTCGGTGAATTTGGTGGCTTCAACTTTAATGAACGGCGCGTTGGCGAGTTTTGCCAGACGACGGGCGATTTCGGTTTTACCGACGCCGGTCGGGCCAATCATCAGAATATTTTTCGGCGTTACTTCGTGGCGCAGCTCTTCATCAAGCTGCATACGACGCCAGCGGTTACGCAATGCAATCGCCACGGAACGCTTTGCGTTATCCTGGCCGATAATGTGTTTGTTCAGTTCGCTGACAATTTCGCGTGGGGTCATTTCAGACATGAGAGGTCCTTACGCTTTGGCGGTCAATTCTTCAATGGTGTGGAAATGGTTGGTGTAAATGCAGATATCGCCTGCAATATCCAACGCTTTTTCAGCAATTTCGCGCGCGCCGAGCTCGGTATTTTCCAACAGAGCGCGAGCGGCAGCCTGGGCATAAGGACCGCCGGAGCCGATAGCAATTAAATCGTTTTCAGGTTGCACGACATCGCCGTTACCCGTGATGATGAGCGAGGCGGTTTCATCCGCGACGGCCAGCAACGCTTCCAGTTTGCGTAGCATACGGTCGGTACGCCAGTCTTTCGCCAGTTCAACGGCGGCTTTGACCAGGTGCCCCTGATGCATTTCCAGTTTACGTTCAAACAGCTCGAACAGCGTGAATGCATCCGCAGTACCGCCCGCAAAGCCCGCAATGACCTTGTCGTTGTAGAGGCGGCGGACTTTCTTCACGTTGCCTTTCATTACTGTGTTACCCAGTGTGGCCTGACCATCACCGGCGATTACCACGTGGCCGTTACGGCGTACGCTTACTATTGTTGTCACGAGCAGACCCCTTGGTTACTAATGCTGAATTGCGGCCCCGTACGGCGTACGGGGCATAATGCAAGTATAGATGGGGGAGATTTTGAGGGTTTCAACCCCCGGTGGCGAGTCGAATGCAGTTTGTATGGCCCGCCATCTTCAGACGGTTAATGGTGCTGTCGGCATTTTCTTTACCTTTCACCGGCCCGATAACCACGCGATTCCAGCCGTTATTGGTGGTAATTTTGGAGTCAAAGCCTTCAAACGCCAGCTGAGCGCGGACGCTTTCTGCCTGCTCGGCGCCTTTGAATGAACCACATTGCACCATCCAGCGACGTTCATCTTTTTTCTCTGCTGTCGCCTTCGGCGCTTCAGGCGCGCGCGTAATTGGCGCGGCTTTCGGCGCTGCCGCGCTGGTATGCGCCGGCGTTTGCAGCAAATCCTGATAAGGTTGCTGCGAGGCCGTCTGCTTCGGCGGCTGACTTTGGCGCGCAGGTTGCGCCGGGGCGGACTGTACCGTGCGCGTTTGCGGCTGCTCGTTTACCCGCGGCTGCGTGCGTGGTTGCTGAACAGGCTGCGTTTGAGCCCACTGCTGCTGCGCCTGACGCTGGCGCTGTAGCGTTTGCTGGCGTTGTTCTGGCGTCTGTTCGTTCCACGGCACTTCGTTAAGTTGCGTCGGCTGCTGACGCATATCCGCCTGCATCTGTTCCAGAAGTTGACGCTGCTCGCTGGTGAGCTGATTCGGATTCATGACTTCGCCGCCGGCGGACGGTTCCGTTGGCGTACGCACGCCCGGCTGGCGACTTTCCAGCTCTTTGATGTAACGCCAGCGCTCTTCCGGTTTTGGCGGAAGCCCATTGCCGGTGACTTTCTGGTTTTGTAGCGTTTCGGACTCTTCTTTCTTATGGTGAGTAATGAAGTACAGACCGCCGATAAAGGTCACAAGGACGGCTGCCGCAATCGCGACCATTGCCGGCGAGACGGCAGGCATGTTGCTTTGCTTCTTCCGTGAGTTCCGTGAGGTGCTCTTTTTGCGCCGCGAAGGAGCCGGTTGGCCGCGACGTACATAATCTCGTTGTGCCACTATCGTTTCGCTGTATTTATTCGTTCGTCAGCCCGTCATGTTACTGAAGCGGCGGGCCTTTGACCAGACAGGTGAGTCTTAAAGCTATTTACTTTAGGGTAAAGCGCGCGTAGAACCGCGAATAATCAGCTCGCAATCCATTAAACGCGAGCCGCTGCTCACATTTTGCCCCTGCATCTGATCGAGCAACAGCAGCATCGCCTCGCGACCAATGTCAAAACGCGGCTGCGCCACGGTTGTCAACGGAGGGTCGCAAAACTCGGCCAGCGCGATATTGTCAAAGCCGATAATCGACAGATCGTCAGGCACTTTCAGACCCTGGCGCTTGGCCCAGGAGAGGGCGCCCAGCGCCATTACGTCGCTATGACAAAAGACGGCGGTAGGCGGCAACGGTTGCTCAAGCAACTGCTTTAATGCGTTTGCCCCGGCTTCAAAGGTAAAGTCGCCACGGGCGATGTAATGCGGATCGACCACAATGCCACTGCGCCTTAATGCCTGTACGTAACCTTGTAAGCGATAGTGACAGAGCGGCATATCTTCCGGCCCCGCAATACAACCAATCCGCTTGTGGCCCAAATCCAACAGGTAGTTCATGGCATTGAACGCGGCGGTCAGGTTATCGATATGTACCGTCGGCAGTTCAAGCTCCGGCGCGAACTCATTCGACATCACCATCGGAGGCAAATTGCGCTGCTCCTCAACGCTGGCGTCAAAGGGCAGTCGGGAACTGAGAAGTACCATGCCGTCGATCTGTTTGGTGATGATGAGATTAAGAAAGGTTTTTTCTTTCTGGTTTTGATGGGCGCAATCGCCAATCAGCACCAGATACCCCTGTTCTGCCGCGGTCACTTCGATACCGCGGATAATTTCACTGAAGAAGGGATCGCAAATATCCGGGACAATCACCAGAATCGTACGGGATTCATTGCGTTTTACATTTCGCCCCATCGACTGCGGGAAATAACCCACTTCAAGCGCGGCCTGTTCAACCCGGCTACGGGTCGACTGGGAGACTTTATCGGGGTTCATTAACGCGCGGGATACGGTTGCCGTAGAGACTTTCGCCTTCAACGCAACATCCTTCATCGTAGCGGCAGTAACCTGCTTGTTCGATTTCACTCTTTCTCCTCGCCTGGGAACTGCTGGCGCAGATCTATCCCTGGTAACACTCATCGAAAACATTTTTATCAGATAGTGCGTGGAAGCGGTTACAGAATTTTCATAAAAAGTGTGATGGATCTTTAATTTTACGATCCGCCTCGCATCGTGGGGACTATCCTTCAATCGGATCGACGTCCAGAACCCATTTAACTTTCCGCGCTTCAGGGAGCGTATTGATCAACGCCAGCGTGCCGCTGATGATGTGTTGCAGGCGAATCCGTGAAGGATGCTGAAGTAAAATTTGCCAGCGATAGCGGCCGCCGCGTTTTGGCGCGAGGGCCGGAACCGGACCTAAGATCCACAGCTTATCGTCTGATAGCGGGCTGGCCTGAATCAGATTACGCAACTGCTGGAGAAAGACGGGCGCCTGCTGATTGTTGTGATCCTCTGCGCGAATAATGACGTGGCTGGTCCACGGCGGAAGCTGGAGCGTTTGCCGTTCCGCCAGCGCCTGCTCCGCAAACGCATCATAGCCTTTATACAGTAACGTTTGCAGCAGGGGATGCTCAGGATGGTGCGTTTGGAGCACCACTTCGCCCTGTTTGCCCGCGCGCCCGGCGCGGCCGGAAACCTGAGTGTAGAGCTGGGCAAAGCGTTCCGCCGAACGAAAATCTGCGGAAAAAAGCGCGCCATCGACGTCCAGCAACGCCACCAGCGTGACGTCCGGAAAGTGATGGCCTTTCGCCAGCATTTGTGTGCCTATCAGAATGCGCGCTCCGCCGCGGTGAACTTCCGCCAGATGCTGCTCCAGCGCGCCTTTACGACTGGTGGTATCACGGTCGATTCGTGAGATCGGCACGCCGGGGAAGAAGGGCGCCAGCGCCTGCTCCAGCTGTTCCGTCCCTAACCCAACCGGTAGCATATGTGTGGAGCCGCAGGAGGGGCACTGACGCGGTACCGGACGCTGGCTGTCGCAGTGATGACAGCGTAAATGATGCTGCGCCTGGTGCAGCGTGTAGTAGTGATCGCAACGCGGGCACTCCGCAATCCAGCCGCAGTCGTGGCAAAGCAGCGCGGGCGCGAATCCCCGGCGGTTAAGAAATAAAATTACCTGATTGTCGGCCTGGAGATGTTGGCGCATACGGGCGATAAGGGCGGGCGCCAGTCCCGCCTGAAGACGCTGGCCTTTTAAATCCAGCACATGCTGCAGGGCTGGGCGGGCGTTGCCTGCGCGCCGCGTCAGACGCAGCATCCGGTATTTTTTCTGCCGCACGTTGCATAACGTTTCCAGGGCTGGGGTGGCGGAGCCGAGAATAATCGGGATCTGCTCGCTATGGGCGCGATACACTGCTAAATCGCGGGCATGGTAGCGCCACCCTTCCTGCTGTTTATAAGAGCTGTCGTGCTCTTCGTCGATGACAATCACGCCAAGATTTTTAAACGGCGTAAACAGCGACGAGCGCGTGCCGATGACAATCGCCGCTTCGCCGTTTTTCGCTTTCAGCCATGCCGAAAGACGCTCGCTGTCGTTTAGCCCGGAATGCAGCACTTCCACCGGCGCGTTAAAACGTTCGCGAAAACGGGCGATCGTTTGCGGCGTCAGGCCGATTTCCGGCACCATCACCAGCGCCTGTTTGCCCTGGGCGAGGACGTTTTCCAGCACGCTCAGATACACTTCGGTCTTGCCGGAACCGGTTACGCCTGCCAGCAACCAGGCGGAGAAACCGTCCGACGCGCTGTGAATCGCGCCGACTGCTGTCGCCTGTTCGGTATTCAGCCGCAGGCGCTCTCCTGCGACGGCATAATGCTCCCGCCAGTCGGTAAACGCGGGCATTTCACTGGCAAGCTCACAAAGCCCCTTACGCCGCAGCGTTTGCAGCGTGGCGTCAGTAAAATCAAGCTCGGCTACCTGATAGCGCCAGATCTTTCCTTGCCGTAGCGCCGCCAGCGCCTGTTGTTGTTTGGCGGAGCGTTTCAGGCTGTTGATGTCGACGGCTTGCCCCTCTTCGGTGGCGAACCAATACCATAGGGGCGCGTTGCTGGCTGGTTTTCCCTGACGCAGTAAAACCGGCAGAGCGTGAAACAGAACGTCGCCGAGGGGATGGTGGTAGTAATCCGCCGCCCAGAGGAGTAAGCGCCAGATGGAGGGAGAAAAGATTGGCTCGTTATCCAGGATTTCAATGACCGATTTTAATTCATCGAGCGGCAATTCGCTGTGGTCGCTAACCGAGACGACAATGCCCACGCGCTCTTGCTGCTTGCCGAACGGCACGCGCACGCGGCACCCGGCTTTGGCGACCCCGCCTTCCGGCAGCAGGTAATCAAAGGTTCGGGGAAGCGGAACGGGCAAGGCAACGTGCGCGACGGACATAGCATCTTCCTGACTTGAAATTTCGTCGGGTAGTATACACATTACGATAAGGGAGCGCGGATCAGTTTGCATACGGTGGTCAAATTCTGTATGATTCGCCGCCTTTGGTGCGTGTTGTGAGCATCAAACCCTTTACTATTAACTTCGCGTGGTGTCTGGCGTTAGGGCTGGAAGAGCGACGCGGCCTTACACTGAGGTTCCCCATGAAAAAAGGTATTCACCCGAATTACGTAGAAATTACTGCAACCTGTTCTTGCGGTAATGTTATCAAAACCCACTCTACCGTGGGTCACGACCTGAACCTGGACGTGTGCGGCAAATGCCACCCGTTCTTCACTGGTAAGCAGCGTGTTGTTGATACCGGTGGTCGTGTTGAGCGCTTCAACAAGCGCTTCAGCATCCCTGGCAGCAAATAAGTTACCGCCAGAAAAAAAGCGCCGCAGGGCGCTTTTTTTGTTTTCTAGGGATAACAGTATTTGTTCAGACACATTCTGTGATCCGTAATCGCTTTCATTACGCTTCCTGCCGTGAGTTTTAACGAAGGATTTATAGTCAGTCCCGCGCTTTCCAGCCCCTTCGCTGTCCATTTATTGCAGGTATTGAGTATGCCGTAGCGGCCATTCGCGGCGTAAAACTGGCTATCGCCGTAAATTCCTTGTTTTAACGGAATCAGATTACCCTCTGCGTCACGCGCAAAGCTGCGGCCCAGATAACGCATCAGACTGTTACGCTGGTTTGTGTGCAGGAGCAGTGATTTTATCTCGCTACCGGCGAAATAGCGTTCTGGTTGACCGGAAAAGGCGACGATGTGCATAACCGCGCCGGATGACCAGAACATGGCCTGGAGCGTAAGCGCGGTGGTTATTTCTTGTGACTGATAAAAGCCCTTATCGCCCCAGCCGATTTCATACCACTGCGTCTCCTGAGCGAACCGTTTTTTAAGCTGTGGCAGAACGGTATTAACATCATGGGCCGGCGCAATAATTCCCGTGTGCCAGCCATGACTGACGATATAGATTTCCGTCGGGGAGGGCTGTCCGCCTGTCGTAGGTTTTACGGCTTGTGGAAAGGTTGTGCAGCCATATAGCAATAAACTTAGAGCCTATCCCATTAGGGCTATTTTACTTGCCATTCTGGTCCTGGGCAGTGCTCAAAATCCTCACGTACTACGTGTACGCTCCGGTTTTTGCGCGCTGTCCGTGTCCAAACTGGCTGCGCCAATAACGCCTAATGGGATAGGCTCTTAACCAGGCGATAAAGAGATTTTTCATGACATATCACCAGCAAAGGCGCGGTATGTTGCGGCGTTTGTCTAATGACGCTGCGCTTATCGGGTCGGTGCTGGATTGGTAATCCATTGATATTTTTGCATTCCTCTTCGAGGGCAATAAGGTGAATGTCGTAACTACAATACGTTTTAACCATTCAGGCGGAAGTTGGCTTCCGCCTGTTTTACTTTTACTATCACGCTTTATTTTTTAAACATCTGCTCTGGATCGATAATCAGCGCCCGATAGCCCAGCATACCGGCACGGTTACTGTGTACTTTTAGCTCCAGCATCACATCCTGAGTACCGTCTTTGACTTCATCCAGAACGGAGACGATTGGATTTGTACCGCTCATTCCCGCTGTGGCCGAGTACATGAACATCGTTTTGGTTTCCGGGCGATATTCCGTGACGGAAGTAATGGCGCTGTACCAGTCAAAACCGCGCTCTTTACCATATTCCCACATTTGGGAAACCGTCATATTTTTTTCGTCAATCTGATATTCCACGCCGCGGGAATATTTCATTGACGGCATGGCCGGTTGTTCCATGCCGCGCGCATCGCCGTTATCAAAGGCGGTCACGACGGTGTTACCTCCGGTACTTTTGGATGGCACTAACCAACCGGTATGCTGTGTCCATGTCCAGTCAAATCCACCGTCGCAGTGGTGCGCTTCGCAGGTTAGCGGTTTACCGTTGCTGTCTACGGGTTTCAGCACTTTTTTCGCCAGTTCGCCTTTCCAGCCGGATGGATCGGAAAGTATCCATTTCACTTTTTTATCGCGGCCAATTTTGATGATGGCAGACTGGTGGCGCGAGCTAATGATAATGCTGTCGTCGCGAGGATCGTAGCTGACGGAGTTAACATGCGCCCAGTTGCGGCCCGGGCCGGAGCCCGCGATATCGCCGAAGGGTTGTTTTGCAAGCTGCTCTTTGGTCATGACCTGACCGGAATGTTCGGCATCGACGCTCAAACATACCGCTCCCTGATCCATCGCCAGAATAACGTCGTCACGATAGGGGTCGAGGATTTTTGGCAGATCCCAGTAATCGACGGTATCGCCGTTCTGGTCAACTTCAAGAATATGATCACGCACAGTATTGATTGTGAATTTATCATTTAATGGATAATTTTCTTTTGCGACACGCAGCAGGTAGGTGCCTTTCGGCGTTTCGGTAATGGCGTGCGAAAAATCAATAAATCCTTTTGGCAGTCGTTTATCAGAAATAACGCGGCCTAAGAAATCATATTTAAAGTAACGTTGACCCTGGCCAAAAATAAGATTGCCATCGTTAACCTGATGGAAGCTCATCATGGAACCAAAGCGCGTTATATCATCCTGGTTACGGAATTTATCAATATTCATATAGCCGCGAACATCGCCATTCGTATCGCTAATCCAGTTGATACCGGTATAATCCCAGTTCGCCGCGCCGCCTGCGACATGCATAATGTGGCCTGCTCTTGGCATCCCCGTTATATGGTTAAAAAGATATAAGCGTTTTTTAAGCGAGCTATCGACTTTAACCGGTTCTACTGTAGGAAGAACGGCGGTTTGCCCGGTAGTCGAGGGTAATGATACCGGTGCGGCGTAAATGGACCACGTATAAGTTTGTTTTTTACCTTCTTCAGTCCAGTCTACTTTAACTTTATTGACATAATCTGGATACAAGCCAAATACAGGTATGCCGTCATGGGTATTTATAGCCTGCGGGCCGACATCATAACTGATCGGTATACCTTTTTCCCCTTTCCCTAAAACGGTAACCTTCACGTTCTGCACATTATGATTGGCTTTATTAATGATTGCTGTTAATGGGAAAACGCCGCCGTAGGGTGCGACATCGACCATACCTAATGGCCCTTCATGGACTGGAATGACATCTGATGATGCGACCATTGGCCTGTTTGGGTCTAAAACGCCTGAGGCTAAAACGCTGCCGCTCAAACACAGGCAGCATAATACAGGTAAGACTTTCCTTGTAAATAACATATTTATTTCCCCATTCGATATTATCGATAAAATGAATGTATATTGACCTTCTTATTTATCGGAGATGAAAAACATTTAAGAAAGTAAAGCAATCCGCGGAGAGGAATAATGATGTTGGTCACAAATATGAGGTGTTCATGGTGTTTTTAACAATAATCATCATTATTCTATTTATTCAGTAAATATATGGCGGTGTATTATTGTTCATGGGCGCTTTGCTACGTGAAACATTAAATAAATATTGGAAATTTAAATATAATAAAATTATATCGGTTATGGCATTCCGGGGATTTTTTTCAGGGAAATAACGAAGATAAATTTATCTATCGAGGGCTATTCGGGAAGATGAACGTTTAGAAAAATGTCGGAGATAGCCGTGTACAGGGGGAATCGTTAAAAAAGCGCGGCCAGAGGCGTTCTGACCGCATGCTTTGCTATCAGTATTCCCACGTTTCCGGGTCAATCCCCATCTCACGCATGATCTCTTTTGCCGCTTCCGGGATTTCATCGCTGCGCTCTTTTCGCAGATCGGCATCATCCGGTAAGGGTTGCCCGGTAAAGGCGTGCAGAAATGCTTCACACAACAGCTCGCTGTTGGTGGCGTGGCGCAGGTTGTTCACCTGACGACGCGTACGTTCATCGGTGAGGATTTTTAACACCTTCAGAGGAATGGAAACCGTAATTTTTTTGACTTGCTCACTCTTCTTACCGTGCTCAGCGTATGGGCTGATATATTCGCCGCTCCATTCAGCCATGAGATACTTAATCCTCTTCGTCATTAATATTGAGGTCTGAACCTGAGCCCGGACCATAATCGCGCGTAGTTTACCGTAGTGGCGCGGCCCTGACACGAAGTTAGCGGTCGCAGATGTGCGCTAATGCATATAATTTTAACGGCTATTTGCGGTTTGCTCAATCTATACGCAAAGAAGTTTAGATGTCCAGATGTATTGACGTCTATTGTGGTAGTGGTTAATCTGTGGCCTGACTTTCACCGACTCAGCCAGGAATATCTTCATATGACGCGTAAACAGGCCACTATCGCAGTGCGTAGCGGATTAAACGACGACGAGCAATACGGCTGCGTTGTGCCGCCAATCCATCTCTCCAGTACCTATAACTTTACCGGTTTCAATGAGCCGCGCGCGCATGATTATTCCCGCCGCGGTAATCCCACGCGTGATGTGGTTCAGCGCGCATTAGCGGAACTGGAAGGCGGCGCGGGCGCGGTATTGACGAATACCGGCATGTCGGCGATTCATCTGATCACCACCGTTTTCCTCAAGCCGGGCGATCTGCTGGTCGCGCCGCATGATTGCTATGGCGGCAGTTATCGTCTGTTTGACAGTCTGGCGACACGCGGCTGTTATCGTGTGCGGTTTGTCGATCAGAGCGATGAACGCGCCTTACAGGCGGCGCTGGAAGAAAAACCGAAGCTGGTACTGGTAGAAAGTCCAAGTAATCCATTGTTACGCGTGGTGGATATTGCGAAAATCTGTCGGCTGGCGCGCGAGGCGGGCGCAGTGAGCGTCGTTGATAACACGTTTTTAAGCCCGGCGCTGCAAAATCCGCTGGCGTTGGGTGCCGATCTGGTGTTGCATTCATGCACGAAATATCTCAACGGTCATTCGGATGTCGTGGCCGGCGTGGTGATTGCTAAAGATCCGGAAATGGTCACTGAACTGGCGTGGTGGGCGAATAATATTGGCGTCACTGGCGGGGCGTTTGATAGCTATCTGCTGCTGCGTGGCCTGCGTACGCTGTCGCCGCGTATGGAGGTGGCGCAGCGTAATGCGCAAGCGATTGTGGATTACCTGCAAACCCAGCCGCTGGTGAAAAAGCTGTATCATCCGTCGCTGCCGGATAATCAGGGACATGAGATTGCCGCGCGTCAGCAAAAAGGCTTTGGCGCAATGTTGAGTTTTGAACTGGATGGGGATGAGGAGACGCTGCGTCGTTTTCTGGGCGGGCTGTCGTTGTTTACGCTGGCGGAATCTTTAGGGGGAGTGGAAAGTTTGATCTCTCACGCCGCCACCATGACGCATGCCGGTATGTCGCCGCAGGCGCGTGCCGCCGCCGGGATCTCCGAAACGCTACTGCGTATCTCCACCGGTATTGAAGATGGCGAAGATTTAATTGCCGACCTGGAAAATGGCTTCCGGGCTGCAAACAAGGGGTAAACATGAGTGTGATTGCGCAGGCAGGGGCGAAAGGTCGTCAACTGCATAAATTTGGCGGCAGTAGTCTGGCGGATGTGAAGTGTTACCTGCGTGTCGCAGGCATTATGGCGGAGTATTCGCAGTCTGACGATATGATGGTAGTGTCCGCCGCAGGCAGTACCACCAACCAGTTGATTAGCTGGCTCAAGTTAAGCCAGACCGATCGCCTTTCTGCGCATCAGGTATTACAGACGTTACGCCGCTACCAGTGCGATCTGATTAGCGGGCTGCTTCCCGCCGACGCGGCAGATGATTTAACCAGCGCTTTTATCAGCGATCTGGAACGTCTTGCCGCCTTGCTCGACGGCGGCGTAACGGATGCCGTCTATGCTGAGATCGTCGGACACGGCGAAATTTGGTCGGCGAGATTGATGTCCGCCGTCCTGAATCAGCAGGGGCTGGATGCCGCCTGGCTGGACGCGCGCGCATTTTTACGCGCCGAACGCGCCGCACAGCCGCAGGTTGATGAAGGGTTATCTTATCCTTTATTGCAACAGCTACTGGCGCAGCATCCTGGCAAACGTCTGGTCGTGACCGGTTTTATCAGCCGCAATCATGACGGCGAAACGGTCCTGCTGGGCCGCAACGGTTCCGACTATTCCGCCACGCAAATCGGCGCGCTGGCGGGCGTTTCCCGCGTGACCATCTGGAGCGATGTCGCGGGCGTTTATAGCGCCGACCCGCGCAAAGTGAAAGATGCCTGCCTGCTGCCGTTGCTGCGTCTGGACGAAGCCAGCGAGCTGGCGCGTCTGGCGGCACCTGTTCTGCACGCCCGCACGCTACAGCCAGTGTCCGGCAGCGATATCGATTTGCAGTTGCGCTGTAGCTACACGCCGGATCAAGGGTCAACCCGAATTGAACGAGTGCTGGCTTCCGGAACGGGCGCGCGTATCGTGACCAGTCACGATGATATCTGTCTGATTGAGTTTCAGGTGCCCGCCAGCCAGGATTTCAGGCTGGCGCACAAAGAGCTCGACCACATTTTAAAACGGGCGCAGGCGCGTCCGCTGGCGGTGGGCGTGCATCGCGATCGCCAGTTATTGCAGTTCTGCTATACCGCCGAGGTAGCGGATAGCGTACTGAAACTCCTCGACGATGTCGGGCTGCCGGGCGAATTGCGCCTGCGGCAGGGGCTGGCGCTGGTGGCGATGGTCGGTGCGGGCGTCACTCGCAATCCGCTACACTGCCATCGCTTCTGGCAGCAGCTTAAAGGTCAGCCAGTGGAGTTTACCTGGCAGTCGGAGGAGGGCATCAGTCTGGTGGCGGTGCTGCGTACCGGCCCGACTGAGAGCCTGATTCAGGGGCTGCATCAGTCGGTTTTCCGCGCCGAAAAACGCATTGGCCTGATGCTGTTCGGTAAGGGGAACATCGGTTCCCGTTGGCTGGAACTGTTTGCCCGTGAGCAAAGCACGCTTTCCGCGCGTACTGGTTTTGAGTTTGTGCTGGCGGGCGTGGTGGATAGCCGCCGTAGCCTGCTGAATTATGAAGGGCTGGATGCCAGCCGCGCGCTGGCATTCTTTGATGATGAAGCCGTTGAGCAGGATGAGGAGTCGCTGTTCCTGTGGATGCGCGCTCATCCGTATGATGATTTAGTGGTGCTGGATGTGACAGCAAGTGAGCAACTGGCCGATCAGTATCTGGATTTCGCCAGCCACGGTTTTCATGTGATTAGCGCTAATAAACTGGCGGGCGCAAGCGCCAGCGATAAGTATCGCCAGATTCATGACGCGTTTGAAAAAACCGGGCGTTACTGGCTGTATAACGCCACCGTGGGCGCGGGATTGCCGATCAACCACACGGTGCGGGATCTGATTGACAGCGGCGATACGATTCTCTCGATCAGCGGGATCTTCTCCGGGACGCTATCCTGGCTGTTCCTGCAATTTGACGGTACGGTGCCGTTTACCGATCTGGTGGATCAGGCCTGGCAGCAGGGGCTGACCGAACCCGATCCGCGCGTCGATCTTTCCGGAAAAGATGTCATGCGTAAGCTGGTGATTCTGGCGCGCGAGGCGGGATACGACATCGAGCCGGATCAGGTGCGTGTAGAATCGTTGGTGCCAGCGCATTGTGAAGAAGGGTCTATCGATCACTTTTTCGAAAACGGCGACGCGCTGAATGAACAGATGGTGCAGCGTCTGGAGGCAGCCCGCGAACTGGGGCTGGTGTTGCGTTACGTGGCGCGTTTCGACGCCAATGGCAAAGCACGCGTCGGCGTTGAAGCGGTGCGTCCGGAACATCCGCTGGCGGCGCTGCTACCGTGCGATAATGTCTTTGCTATTGAAAGCCGCTGGTATCGCGATAACCCGCTGGTGATCCGTGGGCCGGGCGCGGGTCGCGATGTGACCGCCGGGGCGATTCAGTCGGATATCAACCGCCTGGCGCAGTTGCTGTAATAAAGGTAAGTTCGTGAGCGAAGCGCCGGGTTGCGCTTCGCTCCCTCATCAATACGTTATGCAGTCATTCTGTAGATACTGATATACGAAGCGCCATCCGATTGCTGACGAAACATTATGGCGTGATGCTTTTTACATTCTCAACCCGGACATCCATCCGGGGGTAAGGAATATTGATGCCGTTTTCATCCATTGCTTCCTTGATATTTTCCAGAAGATCGTAGTAAGTACTCCAGTACTGAGCGTTGGGCACCCATACGCGAACATAGAAATTCAGGCTAGAGGGCGCAAGTTCGCCCAGGCGGACCGTAATATCGCGGGTTTTATCAATGCGATGATCTTGTTCAATAATACGATGTATCACGCTTTTTACGTCAGCAATACGGCTTTGGTAATCCACGCCAATAATCAGATCAATACGTCGATAGGGGTGTCGTGAATAGTTGATAATATTATCAGCAATAATTTTACCATTCGGGATGACAACTTCTTTGCTATCCGCAGTGAGCAGAGTGGTGGAGAAAATATGGACCTTTTCTACTGTGCCGATAACCAGGCCAATTTGTACAATTTCCCCGGCGCGGAAAGGGCGCAGGGAGACAAGCAGTACGCCTGCGGCAAAGTTGGAAAGTGACCCTTGCAGCGCCAGGCCAATGGCTAAACCCGCCGCGCCGATAACGGCAATAATTGAGGAGGTTTCTATACCGATACGGCCAAGAGCGGCTACTGCCGTGAAAGCTATCGTGATGTAGCGAACCAGCGCGGAGAAAAAGTGGACAATAGTGGCATCCACTTGCCGCCTGAGAAGTAATTTTTCCAGCCCCCTCGATAGTAAGCGAGCTATTAACTTACCGATGAAAAGTAGAATGATGGCGGCAACAACATTCCAGCCAAAATGAATTACCGAGTCACTGTGCTCGGCCATCCATTTGATCGCGCCTTTAATTTTTGGAAATAACTCAAAACCTTCCATGTTTATCCTCTGTCAGCAGTATCCGCGGTATTAGCGGTAATAAAACGGTTCATTTTTGCCTGGATAATCGCCGCGCCGACGGGTGGCAGCAGTAACGCCCAGAATAGTGTCCAGCCGGTTCGTATTCCGCCATCTTCGTTTTTATTCGCCAGCAGAGCGCGGATTTCATCGCTAAGCGTCAGACACAATATTGCTGTGCCAAACGGCATAATTGCTGACAGCCATACCGCGCCACATGCGGTCATGAGTCGGGGCGAAGGCGCCACAAACTGCATTTCCCGGTGAATTCTGAAGAACCAATAAATAATATAAAATGGAATGAAAAAGGCCAATAATGCGACGACAACGGGTTCTGCGCACTCAGGGCGCTGGGTTGATGAGAACCTTTTGGGTGGTGCAATATAGAAAAGTTCTTTTTTGAGCGGTAATAGTAGCAAAAGCGCGATAACCGCTAAAGTCATCGCGATTATTCCTATATAAGGAATTGAGTATATAAATATAGACAGATAGCTAGCGATGATAAATTTGAACAGTAAGCAGAGGCTAAATAAAATAACAAATGTCTGTGCACTGCCGATAGCGCTGAAAAGCAGCATGGGGACTAACAGCGTTATGATCCCCACACCCAGACTAATTAAAAACTGCGCTATAATAAGCCTGTCTACGTCAGATGGGCCATTTACGCAGAAGGAACAGACCACGCCAATGATTACCAGTAGCGCAACAAAGTAGAAGGGGTAACAATTTTTTATATGGCAGACAAACCAGCTGGCAACCATACCCAGGAGGTATCCCAGTTGGCCGCCAACGAGAATAACACCAATACGATCGGCTGGAATAGACAGTGATTTACTCCAAAAATAAACACCATACGACGATCCCAGCGAACTGATAAAAGAGAGCACCAAAAAGAAAAAAGTGATCCCCCAGAATCGATAGCTACTCAGGAGATCGGCGCAGGTCCATTTTTTATCTGACATTGACGGTAAAGTAATTTCCATATTTATCCCTTGTTTCCCATAGAAAATAAGAATGTATAGAACTATTTAAATTGATAATAAATATTGATTATGTGAATAACGTTTATAGCCGATTTTAACTTAAAACGAAGGGCCATTTTATCAAATAGTTCTATTCTTTTTCAGCGTATAAAAGCAGGATGTGAGGTGATTAAATCTATAGCGCCTTCTGAATGATAATCTGTGATTTTTTATGCGTGGCATTACATCATTGGGTTAAATGTGATTCCATTGTGAGTTATATTTTTCCGTCAGCAAATACAGAATTTGCGTGACGCGTTTGGCGGAATAGTGGGCGCTTTGCTGGAATTCAGGTTGTTGCCATAGCCAGGTAACAAAGCGGCGACTGGCCGCCAGATTAACGGCGACACCTTGTTCTAAGTGGGAACCAGTTAACGAACAGACCATTTTGCGGTTGTGACCTTGCCCCCAGAGTTGCCACTGATTTTGCCACCATCCCTGCCATGTTTTGCCTAACAGTTGCCACTCTGCGCGGCAATCGTCATCGTTTATCTCTTCCTCAACGAACCACAGCGAGGAGAGACGCTGGCGAAACCGCTCCGCCCATGCCGTAATGACCGCGCCGCGCAAAAAACACTCATGGGCAATGATGTGTGTCGTGACATCAGGAAAGCGGTTTTTCAGCACCCGAAAATGACCATGCGCCGTAATGACCGGGCGAAGTATTGTTCCTTGCGCGTTACGTTTAAGCGCCGCCGGGCCATACTGAATCTCATCGAACTGACTACGCTGTAAAAATTGCCGTTCTTTAATGGCGATACGGTGAATAATATCGCCATCCTCACCCTCGGGCGGCGCAATTCCTTTCCAGTGGTAATGCAAACTCTTTCCGGCAGAAAGTAACGTGAAATTGCTGGAAAGGTGAAGAATATTGCCGCGAACAGCGTCAAAACTGAATAAAAAGTACAATTGTTGGAAGGCATTCGCTCCCTGAAACGGTACGAGCAGCGGAATACTGCAAATCTGTTCCGGCGTTTCGGCGGCATTCAGCGCGTGCTGTTTTGGCGTCCAGACCTTCTTACAGTACTGGCACTGAAGTCGCTGCGTTCCGCCGGGATTACGTCCATAGCGAATCCATGTTTTTTGATAGCAGTCGGGACAAAAGTGACCATACTCTTTGGCATATTGCGCGATATAAGCAGACGCCCAGCGGCGAAATTCCCCCTCGTTGAAGAGCGGCGGATAACTGCCGCAGGCTCGACAATGCAATGCCGGATAACCCAGGCGATAGTCCGGCCACACATAATCCGGCGAGTCAGGCAGCCCAAGATTGCGACAACCAGCGCTTTTGCAGGCATTAATGGTGAACAGAGGCGGCATACATTTTACCAACGATTTTGGCAGGTCGTTGATTCTGCCTTCATAAAACGGTACGCGGGTGTGAGGACTCTCACATAAAAAAACCTTTCAGAACGTAACGTAGCGAATCTTTATATGACTGAAAGGGACTTATTTATGAAAGTAAAACTGCTTGCTGCCGGTATTTTGTTCACGCTGCCGTTCTGGGCCTGCGCCAAAGATGTCACCATTATTTACACCAACGATCTTCATGCTCACGTAGAGCCTTATAAAGTGCCGTGGATTGCTGACGGTAAACGCGATATTGGCGGTTGGGCCAATATCACTACGCTGGTGAAGCAGGAAAAAGCCAAAAATAAGGCGACGTGGTTTTTTGATGCCGGAGATTACTTTACCGGACCGTATATCAGCAGCCTGACGAAGGGTAAAGCGATTATCGATATTTTGAATACCATGCAGTATGACGCTGCCACTATCGGTAATCATGAGTTCGATCATGGCTGGGACAATACATTGTTGCAACTGAGCCGGGCAAAATTCCCTATCGTGCAGGGCAATATTTTTTATGAGGACAGCAGTAAATCCTTCTGGGATAAGCCGTACACCATTGTTGAAAAAGATGGCGTAAAAATTGGCGTAATCGGTTTACACGGCGTATTTGCTTTTAATGATACGGTTTCTGCGGCGACGCGCGTGGGCATTGAGGCACGCGATGAAATTAAGTGGCTGCAACGTTACATTGATGAACTTAAAGGTAAAGTCGATCTGACCGTGGCGCTGATTCACGAAGGCACCCCGGCCCGCCAGTCCAGCATGGGAAATACCGATGTGCGACGCGCGCTGGATAAAGATATTCAGACCGCAAGTCAGGTAAAAGGGCTGGATATTTTGATTACCGGCCACGCGCATGTCGGTACGCCGGAACCGATTAAAGTCGGTAATACGCTGATCCTCTCAACGGACAGCGGCGGTATTGATGTCGGCAAACTGGTGCTGGACTACCAGGAAAAGCCGCACCACTTTACGGTGAAAAACTTCGAGCTTAAAACCATTTTTGCTGATGAGTGGAAGCCCGATCCGCAAACGAAACAGGTGATCGACGGCTGGAACAAAAAGCTCGATAAAGTCGTGCAGCAGACGGTGGCGCAGTCGCCGGTTGAGCTGACCCGCGCGTATGGCGAATCGTCGTCGCTGGGGAATCTGGCGGCGGATGCGCTGCTTTTTACGGCGGGGAAAGACACCCAGTTAGCGCTTACTAACTCTGGTGGTATCCGCAACGAAATCCCGGCTGGCGCGGTGACGATGGGGGCGGTAATCAGTACCTTCCCGTTCCCTAATGAACTGGTCACGATGGATTTAACCGGTAAACAATTGCGCAGCCTGATGGAGTATGGCGCTGGATTAAGCAACGGCGTATTGCAGGTGTCTAAAGGGCTGGAGATGAAGTATGACAGCAGCAAACCTGTCGGCCAACGGGTTACCGTGCTGACACTCAATGGCAAGCCGATTGACGATGCTACGGTTTATCACATCGCTACCAACAGCTTCCTTGCCGACGGCGGCGATGGTTTTGCGGCATTCACGGAAGGCCAGGCGCGGAATACCTCCGGCGGCTACTATGTGTCGAATGCGATAGTTGATTACTTTAAGGCGGGCAACACCATCACGGATGAGCAGCTCAAAGGAATGCGCGTTGCGGATGTGAAGAAGTAATTTCCCCTGCCGCGGCGCGTTCAGTGCCGCGGCGTGACATGAAGAAAATTCATCTTTGCTGAATATTCCTCATTCTTTGGCGTGATTTTTCAGTTGACGTCCTTCCGCTTTTCCGTCATTTTTACATCTGGACGTCTAAACGGATAGATGTTTACAACACAACAAATAATAACATGCGATTGATGAGGTAAGGTATGAGCTTTTTTCACGCCAACCAGCGGGAAGCCCTGAATCAGAGCCTGGCGGAAGTACAGGGTCAGATTAACGTTTCGTTTGAATTTTTCCCGCCGCGCACCAGTGAAATGGAGCAAACCCTGTGGAACTCCATCGATCGCCTGAGCAGTCTGAAACCGAAGTTTGTTTCGGTAACGTATGGCGCCAACTCCGGGGAGCGCGACCGCACTCATAGCGTTATTAAAGGCATTAAAGAGCGTACTGGGCTTGAGGCCGCGCCGCACCTTACCTGTATTGACGCCACGCGCGATGAACTGCGCACCATCGCCCGCGACTACTGGAATAACGGTATCCGCCACATTGTCGCTTTGCGCGGCGATTTGCCGCCGGGCAGCGGTAAGCCGGAGATGTACGCCGCCGATCTGGTTGGTTTGCTCAAAGAGGTGGCCGATTTCGATATTTCAGTAGCGGCCTATCCGGAGGTACATCCGGAAGCGAAAAGCGCGCAGGCCGATCTGCTTAATCTGAAGCGTAAAGTGGATGCTGGCGCTAACCGCGCGATAACCCAATTTTTCTTCGATGTGGAAAGCTACCTGCGTTTTCGCGACCGCTGTGTTTCCGCCGGTATCGACGTAGAAATTATTCCCGGCATTTTACCGGTGTCTAACTTTAAACAGGCGAAAAAATTTGCCGATATGACCAATGTCCGCATTCCGTCCTGGATGTCACTGATGTTTGAGGGGCTGGATGATGACGCAGAAACCCGCAAGCTGGTGGGCGCTAACATTGCGATGGACATGGTGAAAATTTTAAGTCGCGAAGGAGTGAAGGATTTCCACTTCTACACGTTGAATCGTGCGGAAATGAGTTATGCCATTTGCCACACGCTGGGCGTAAGACCCGGTTTATAATTTCCAGCTCCCTGCCGGGAGCTTTATTACACCTCATATTGATCTACATCTCTGTAACTAAAAATATAAAAGGTATTAGCTATCGAATCTGTGGATTAATTCAACTATATCTATTTGCTCCTGGTGTATATCGTAACGGTAACACTTTAAAAGGGAGCTGAGATATGAGCACGACCGACGATACCCATAACACGTTATCCACTGGAAAATGTCCTTTCCATCAGGGGGGGCATGACCGAAGCGCAGGCGCAGGGACAGCCAGCCGCGACTGGTGGCCGAACCAGCTTCGTGTGGATCTTTTGAATCAACATTCCAACCGTTCTAACCCGCTGGGTGAAGACTTTGACTACCGCAAAGAGTTTAGCAAGTTAGACTACTCCGCCCTGAAAGGGGATCTCAAGGCGCTGCTGACCGATTCACAACCGTGGTGGCCCGCCGACTGGGGCAGCTATGTCGGTTTGTTTATTCGTATGGCCTGGCATGGCGCTGGCACCTACCGTTCTATTGATGGTCGTGGCGGCGCGGGTCGTGGTCAACAGCGTTTTGCGCCGCTTAACTCCTGGCCGGATAACGTCAGCCTGGATAAGGCGCGTCGTTTGTTGTGGCCGATTAAGCAGAAATATGGCCAGAAAATTTCCTGGGCCGACCTGTTTATTCTGGCGGGTAACGTGGCGCTGGAAAACTCCGGCTTCCGTACCTTCGGTTTCGGCGCCGGGCGTGAAGATGTCTGGGAACCGGATCTGGATGTGAACTGGGGCGATGAAAAAGCCTGGTTGACTCACCGACACCCTGAAGCGCTGGCAAAAGCGCCGCTGGGCGCGACCGAGATGGGCCTTATCTACGTTAACCCGGAAGGGCCGGATCACAGCGGCGAACCACTTTCTGCCGCCGCCGCTATTCGCGCTACCTTTGGCAATATGGGGATGAACGACGAAGAGACCGTGGCGTTGATCGCTGGCGGGCATACCCTCGGTAAAACCCACGGCGCGGCAGCGGCATCCCATGTAGGGGCCGATCCGGAAGCCGCGCCGATTGAAGCGCAGGGCTTAGGTTGGGCCAGCAGCTATGGTAGCGGCGTTGGCGCGGATGCTATCACCTCCGGGCTGGAAGTGGTCTGGACGCAGACGCCGACCCAGTGGAGCAACTATTTCTTCGAGAACCTGTTCAAATATGAGTGGGTACAAACCCGTAGTCCGGCTGGCGCTATCCAGTTTGAAGCGGTAGACGCGCCGGACATCATCCCGGACCCGTTCGATCCGTCGAAAAAACGTAAGCCAACCATGCTGGTCACCGACCTGACGCTGCGTTTTGATCCGGAGTTCGAGAAGATTTCCCGTCGTTTCCTTAACGATCCGCAGGCCTTTAATGAAGCCTTTGCTCGTGCCTGGTTCAAACTGACGCACAGAGATATGGGACCAAAAGCGCGTTACATCGGACCGGAAGTGCCGAAAGAAGATCTGATCTGGCAGGACCCGTTGCCGCAACCGCTCTACCAGCCAACGCAGGAAGACATTATCAACCTGAAAGCGGCGATCGCTGCATCCGGGCTTTCTATTAGCGAGATGGTTTCGGTTGCCTGGGCATCCGCGTCTACTTTCCGCGGCGGCGATAAGCGTGGCGGCGCTAACGGCGCGCGTCTGGCATTAGCGCCTCAGCGCGACTGGGATGTCAACGCCGTTGCGGCTCGCGTTCTGCCGGTATTAGAAGAGATCCAGAAAACGACGAATAAAGCCTCGCTGGCCGATATTATTGTGCTGGCGGGCGTGGTCGGTATCGAGCAGGCGGCCGCTGCTGCGGGTGTCAGCATCAGCGTACCTTTTGCGCCGGGCCGGGTGGATGCGCGTCAGGATCAGACCGACATCGAGATGTTCTCGCTGCTTGAACCGATTGCCGATGGATTCCGTAACTATCGTGCGCGTCTGGATGTGTCGACGACCGAATCGCTGTTGATTGATAAAGCGCAGCAGTTAACGTTGACCGCGCCGGAAATGACGGTACTGGTTGGCGGGATGCGTGTGCTGGGAACCAACTTTGACGGCAGCCAGAACGGTGTCTTTACCGACAGACCGGGCGTGCTCAGCACAGACTTCTTCGCTAATCTGCTGGATATGCGTTACGAGTGGAAGCCCACCGACGACGCTAATGAGCTGTTCGAAGGCCGGGATCGTCTGACTGGCGAGGTAAAATACACGGCAACCCGCGCCGATCTGGTGTTTGGTTCCAACTCCGTACTGCGCGCGCTGGCGGAAGTTTACGCGTGTAGCGATGCGCACGAGAAGTTTGTGAAGGACTTCGTCGCGGCATGGGTGAAAGTGATGAACCTGGACCGTTTCGATCTGTTGTAAATCTTATGCCGGATGACGCTAACGCTTATCCGGCCTACCGTCTCATATGCCCACCGGGCAAAAAAATCCCCGCGCAATTGCGGGGATTTTTCATTGCAAGCAGACCTTATTCCCATTCCTGCAAGAAGCGTTGACCGTACTGGTCGGCGACCAGCAGCGCGGCGTACACTTCATCCGGCGTTGCGCCGCCAGGCATGTTATGAATAGTTTCACCTTCTGCGCAGGAGGCTTCCGCGACGGTGCGCATTTTTGCCGGAATATCCTGTTTAATATCCAGTTGCGCCAGCGTAATCGGCAGGCCAACGGAATGGCACAGCGCCGCAACGGTTTCGATTTCTTCGACCGGCGCGTTTTCCAGCACCAGTTGCGTCAGCGTACCGAAAGCGACCTTCTCACCGTGATAATAGTGGTGCGCATCCGGAATCGCCGTTAAACCGTTATGAATCGCGTGCGCTGCGGCCAGACCGCCGCTTTCAAAACCGACCCCGCTCAGGTAGGTGTTGGCTTCGATGACGCGTTCCAGCGCTGGCGTGACGACGTGCTGTTCGGCGGCCAACATGGCTTTTTCGCCTTCTTCGATCAGCGTGTTATAGCATAGCTCCGCCAGCGCCAGCGCGGCCTGTGTACACTTGCCGCCCGCCATTGTGGTGGCGCCGCTGCGTGAGCAGGCGCGCGCTTCAAACCAGGTCGCCAGCGCATCGCCGATACCGGCTGCCAGCAGACGCGCCGGCGCGCCCGCCACTATCTGCGTATCGACAATGACCATATTCGGGTTATGCGGCAGCAACAGATAACGGTCAAACTCACCGGCATCGGTATAAATAACCGAGAGCGCGCTGCACGGTGCGTCGGTAGAGGCGATGGTCGGCGCGATAGCGACCGGGACGTTCATAAAATGCGCCAGCGCTTTGGCGGTATCCAGCGTTTTACCGCCGCCGATACCCAGTACGGCGCCACACTGACTTTTCTCGGCGACGGCGCGCAGCCTGTCGATCTCATTTTGCGAACATTCGCCGCCAAACGGGGCGATTTCTACTGACAAACCGACACCCGTCAGGCTTTTGCGCAGCGTCTCTTCGGCAAATCCCAGCACGAATTTATCGCCCACAACCAGCCAGTTGTTCGCCATTGGTTTTAAATAATCGCCAAGACGCGCGATGACGTTTGCACCCTGAATATACTTACCTGGTGACTGAATAATGCGATCCATACATTTCTCTCCTACAGGTTCAGATTACCAAAAGCGTTTTTCCAGTCTTGCTCAAACTTCTCTATTGCTGACTCTACCGCAGGCGTATTGAGCATTTGTTGCGCTACATCTAAAGGAAGGGTAATCGCCTGGCAACCTGCCAGTAAGCAATCCAGCGCCTGCCGCGGCGTTTTAAAGCTGGCCGCCAGCACCATGCTGTCGGGTGCGTGATGTTCCAGTAGCGTTTGTAGCTCCTGAACCATACGAATGCCATCGCCGCCCTGCGCATCAACGCGGTTGACGTAGGGAGCGACATATTTTGCGCCCGCCAGCGCCGCCAGCAGGCCCTGCGATGCGCTGTAGACGGCTGTGCCCAGCGTCACGATGCCTTCTTTTTTCAGCAATTTAATCGCTGCAAGACCTTCGGCGGTCACCGGAATTTTAACCACAATGCCGGGGATGGCGTTATTCAGTCGTTTGGCTTCTTCCACCATCCCTTTCGCGTCGCGGCTCATGGTCTGCGCAAATAAAGTGCCTTCTTCGCCGATGGCGTTTTGCAGCCTGGGCAGCACATCCCAGATAGATTCTTTGCTGGCTGCCACAATGCTTGGATTGGTGGTGACGCCGGCAATCGGGAAAATGCGCGCCAGACGTTCAACTTCCGCCACGTTAGCGGTATCCAGATAGAGTTCCATAGTCTTTCCTTTACAGTTCAAGTTCATGTTGCAGCAGGCTGGCGATAGCGTCGGCGGAAGCGGCGTTAACCAGCGTGTTGCGGAATTCTTCGTGCATGATGCGGCGGGCCAGGCGCGAGAAAATACGCATATGCTGGTCGCCCGCGGCGTGTTTGTTAAGCGTCAGCATAATGATGAACTGCGCCTCGTCATCTCCCCAGCGTACTGGCGCGTTCAGGCGCGCCACGCTGATGGTGGACTGTTCGATATGTTCCGATTTGCTGTGCGGAATGGCAAAGCTAAAGCCCAGTCCGGTGGAGAATACCGCCTCACGCGCCCATAGATCGGCTTCCAGTTTGCGTGGGTAGCGGCAGCGGCCCGCCAGCAGCAGATTGTCGGTCATGCCTTTAATCACCTCCTCTTTGCTGCGCCAGTCGCTATCAAGCGTTATGCATTGGGCGGTAACCAGCGGGGCATCCTGCTGCGACATGCGGAACTGCGCCAGCAGATGCTCCACCTCCAGCGAGGTGCGGCAGGCCATCGCCTGATTCAGCAACTGGCGGCAGGCTCGGCTGTCGAGTTGTGCCATCCGCGCTTTGGCGGCGGGAATCGACGGCGCGCCCATGCTGATCTCGTCCAGCCCCAGACCTACCAGCAATGGCAGAACCGAACCTTTGGCCCCCAGTTCGCCGCACAGACCAATCCATTTGCCCTGACGATGTACCGCCTGCACCGCGAAATCCAACGCGCGCAGGAAGGCGGGATTCAGGCTGTTGTAGTGACGAGTGACTTTGGCGTTATCACGGTCTACCGCCAGCAGGTATTGTGTTAGATCGTTACTACCAATACTAAAGAAATCAATCACTTCACAGCATTGATCGATGATAAACATCACCGACGGCACTTCCAGCATAATGCCGAGTGGGATCTTCTCATCGAACGGGATGTGTTCATTACGCAGCTGCTGTTTGGCTTCCGCCAGCTTCTCTTTGACCCACAGAATCTCTTCCATAGAGGAGATCATCGGGATCATGATTTTCAGGTTGCCGTGGGCGGACGCGCGGAGGATCGAGCGTAGCTGGGTGGTAAACAGAGAGGCGTACTCTTCATAAATACGGACGGCGCGATAGCCGAGGAATGGGTTGGCTTCGGCAGGAATATTCAGATAATCAACGGGCTTATCGCCGCCTATATCCATTGTGCGCACAATAATGCTGCGTCCCTTTGCGGACTCCAGCGCCTGGCAAAAAATATTGTACAGTTCGTTTTCGTCCGGCGCGCAGGCGCGGTCCATATACAGCATTTCTGTGCGGAACAGGCCAACCGCTTCCGCGCCGTTACTAAAGGCCGCTTGCGCCTCGACGGAGTGCGCGATGTTGGCAGCGACCTCCATGCGGATGCCGTCAGCGGTGCGCGCTTCCTGGGTCAGCCAGATGCGCTGCTGTTCGCGCAGGGCGTCTTGCACGCGGGCTTCCTGCTGATAGTAACGAGCGACAGGCTCGTCAGGCGCAACGACAATCGCGCCTGCGTTGCCGTCAATATAAACCGTCTGCTGACGCCACGGCGTTAAGGCCTCAATCTCCACGCCAACCAGGGTGGGAATGTTGAATGAGCGGGCGAGAATCACCGTGTGCGAAGTGGTGCCGCCGCTTTTTAACAACAGACCTTTGAGAAAGGTTTTATCCAGTTCGAGGAACTGGCTTGGCGTCAACTCTTCCGCCATACAGATAGATGGCCGGGTCAACTGGCCCGGCGCCGGAAAGCGCTGCTCACCGTAAATGTGTTGCAGTAACTGGAAGCAAACGTCACGAACATCCAGCGCGCGTTCCTGTAAATAGCTGCTGCTGGCGCGGGCGAACTCATTGCAGAAATGGTTCGCGCTTTCCACGATTGCCTGCGCGCAGCTTAAACCGCGCAGAACGCCGTCCAGTAAATGCTGACGCAGTGAGGCGTCGCCTGCCAGCGAACGATGGGCTTCCAGAATCGCGCTGGCGGCACCGTCACTGTCGAGCTGACGAAACTCAATATGCTTTATCAACATCGCTAAGCCATTGTCCAGCGCGGCTTGTTCCGTCTCTGTGTCGTTGGCGGTCGGGAGTTCGCCGAGCGCATTGAGATCCAGGGAAGAGAGTGGCGTCAGTACGCCGCCCGCGCTGCCGCTACACACGCTACGGGCGCGGTAAATCTGCGGATTCAACTGGGTCAACGACGCCGGAAGCGGCTCCAGTTCGCTGTTTTTAGCCTCCGCCAGCGGCGCGTCGCAGAGTGGGAATTCATCGCGCAGCCATTGACTCAGGCGCTGGCAGGCAACCTGTTCATCGGCACCGGAAATCACCAGCTGACAGTGGTCGCCAGCCAGCGTGTCGGTGCCAATCAGCGCCAGCGCGCTTTTGGCGCTGCCTTTGCGATCGGTGCGCAGGTTGTGCCACACAATTTGCGACGTGAAGGTATTACACAGCGTTTCTACGTGGCTTGCCGGGCGCGCATGTACGCCATTCGGCAGTTCACAGGTAAATTCCACAATCAGGGGCATTGCCTCTCTCCCATAACGATTCTCTCGCTACAGCATAAAAGGAGGTAGCCGGAATACGCCATGTGACAAATCTGTCAAAAGCTGGATAAATGTAATGTAGCGCAAAAAGTGCGAGTTGTCTCACAACTTAGCGTGGTAGCGCGGGTTTCATCTTTTTCAGAAGTTATGAAGCGGATCGCATTTTTATACTGATATTACAAAAATCCAGTAAATGGCCTTTTTATCCACTGTCTGCACGGCAATGGATTGCCTATTGTTTTCCGCAGTAACTTTATGGACATGGGCTTTATCCAGCCCGGGAGCGACTTATGAAAGAGTTGGTACAGATCCTGAAAAATACCCGCCAGCACCTGATGACCGGTGTTTCGCATATGATCCCCTTTGTGGTGGCTGGCGGAATTTTGCTGGCAGTCTCCGTCATGCTATATGGCAAGGGCGCCGTACCCGATGCCGCCACCGATCCGAATCTTAAAAAACTATTTGATATCGGTGTCGCCGGGCTGACGCTGATGGTGCCTTTCCTCGCCGCATACATCGGCTACTCCATTGCCGAACGCTCCGCGCTGGCTCCTTGCGCGATTGGCGCCTGGGTGGGTAACAGCTTCGGAGCGGGCTTTTTCGGGGCACTTATCGCCGGACTTATCGGCGGGATCGTGGTGCATTACTTGAAGAAAATCCCGGTACATAAGATGCTGCGTTCTGTGATGCCTATTTTTGTGATTCCCATCGTTGGCACTTTTATCACCGCGGGCATCATGATGTGGGGGCTGGGCGAACCGATCGGTGCGCTGACAATCAGCCTGACCCAATGGCTGCAAGGGATGCAGCAGGGCAGCATCGTGCTGCTGGCGGTGATCATGGGGCTGATGCTGGCTTTTGATATGGGCGGCCCGGTTAACAAAGTCGCTTATGCGTTCATGCTGATTTGCGTGGCGCAGGGCGTATATACCGTGGTGGCTATCGCCGCGGTGAGCATCTGCGTACCGCCGCTGGGACTGGGGCTGGCGACGCTGATTGGCCGCAAGAATTTTTCTGTTGAAGAGCGCGAAGCCGGTAAAGCCGCGCTGGTCATGGGCTGCGTGGGCGTAACGGAAGGGGCGATTCCTTTCGCCGCGGCCGATCCGCTGCGTGTGATCCCATCCATTATGGTGGGCTCCGCTTGCGGTGCGGTAATGGCCGCGATGTTTGGCGCGCAGTGTTATGCCGGTTGGGGCGGTTTAATTGTTCTGCCAGTCGTGGAAGGCAAGCTGGGTTATATCGCGGCGGTTGCCGTTGGTGCTGTAGTGACCGCCGTGTGCGTTAACGTACTGAAAAGTCTGGCGCGTAAGAATGTGTCGCAAGTTGACGAAAAAGAAGACGACCTGGATTTAGATTTTGAGATGAATTAAGCGAGGAATAAGCCATGACTAAAATTATTGCAGTAACCGCGTGTCCTTCTGGTGTTGCGCATACCTATATGGCGGCTGAAGCGCTGGAAAGCGCAGCCAAAGCGAAAGGTTGGGATGTGAAAGTGGAGACTCAGGGATCGATCGGGCTGGAAAATGAACTGACGGCAGAGGATGTGGCGAGCGCCGATATGGTGATTTTGACTAAAGATATCGGCATCAAGTTCGAAGAGCGTTTTGCGGGCAAAACTATCGTTCGCGTCAATATCAGCGATGCAGTGAAACGTGCCGACGCCATTATGAACAAGATTGGCGCGCATCTGGCGCAAACCGCTTAACCGTTAAAATGCCCGATGGCGCAAGTTTATCGGGCCTGCTCACAGGCCCGATAAGAGATTTATGCCGCCATCCGGCGCTCGTGTCCACAGGAGCTCCTCATGACCCATCGTATTCAACGCCTCAAAGCCGCTCTGTTTCAGAATCACCGTGAAATTTCTCTGGAGCGCGCGCTGCTTTATACCGCCAGCCATCAGCAGACGGAGGGCGAACCGGTCATTTTGCGCCGCGCCAAAGCGACGGCGTATATTCTTGAGCACGTTGAGAATTCGATTCGTGATGAGGAGCTGATTGCCGGAAACCGAACCGTTAAGTCGCGCGCGGGTATTATGTCACCGGAAATGGACCCGTATTGGCTGCTTAACGAGCTGGATCGGTTCCCGACGCGTCCGCAGGACCGTTTTGACATCAGCGAAGAGGATAAACATCTCTATCGCGATGTGCTGTATCCGTACTGGGAAAAGCGGTCGATGAAAGATTTCATCAACGGTCAGATGACCGATGAGGTGAAAGCCGCCGTCAGCACCCAGATTTTTAGCATTAACCAGACGGATAAAGGGCAGGGGCATATCATTATTGATTATCCACGCTTGCTCAATAACGGGCTGGGTGAACTGGCGGCGCAGATGCGCGCGCGCTGCGAGCAACAGCCGGAAAACGACTTTTATCAGGCCGCGCTGTTGTTACTTGAGGCATCGCAACGCCATATCCTTCGTTATGCCATACTGGCGGAACACCAGGCGGAGCGCTGCCCGGACGCTCGTCGTCGTCAGGAACTGCTCACTATTGCCGCCAATTCGCGGCATAACGCGCAGCACAAACCACAGACGTTCTGGCAAGCATGTCAGCTGTTCTGGTACATGAACATTATTTTGCAGTACGAGTCCAACGCCAGTTCGCTGTCGCTCGGGCGCTTCGACCAGTACATGCTGCCGTTTTATCAGACTTCGCTCACCCAGGGCGACGATCCGGCGTTCCTGAAAGAGTTGCTTGAGTCGCTGTGGGTGAAATGCAACGATATCGTGCTGCTGCGTTCCACCAGTAGCGCGCGCTATTTTGCCGGTTTCCCGACGGGTTACACCGCGCTGCTGGGCGGATTGACGGAAAGCGGACGCAGCGCGGTAAACGTGCTCTCTTTTCTCTGCCTGGATGCCTACCAGAGCGTGCAGTTGCCGCAGCCGAATCTCGGCGTGCGCACTAACGCGCTGATTGATACGCCGTTCCTGCTCAAGGCCGCCGAGACCATTCGCCTCGGCACCGGCATTCCACAGATTTTCAATGACGAAGTGGTGGTTCCCGCGTTCCTTAACCGTGGCGTGTCGC
Source organism: Salmonella sp. 741265116_PST (assembly GCF_046567715.1). Lineage (NCBI taxonomy): Bacteria > Pseudomonadati > Pseudomonadota > Gammaproteobacteria > Enterobacterales > Enterobacteriaceae > Salmonella > Salmonella sp. 741265116_PST. The sequence continues at coordinate 114,597 of NZ_JBKFPH010000012.1, forward strand.
TGGAGGATGCGCGCGATTATGCGGTGGTGGGATGTGTTGAGCTGTCGATTCCGGGCAGAACCTACGGACTGCATGACATCGCCATGTTTAATCTGCTGAAAGTGATGGAAATCAGCTTGTATGAAAATGAGGGCAACGAGACTCTTACTTATGAGGCGTTGCTGGCGCATATTCGCGCCAAAATCAGTCACTACATTACGCTAATGGTAGAAGGCAGCAATATTTGCGATATCGGCCATCGTGACTGGGCGCCGGTGCCGCTGCTCTCTTCGTTTATCAGCGACTGCCTGGAGAAAGGGCGAGACATCACCGATGGCGGCGCGCGCTATAACTTTTCGGGCGTACAGGGCATCGGTATCGCCAACCTGAGTGATTCCCTTCATGCGCTCAATGGGCTGGTATTCGATCAGCAGCGCTTGAGTTTTGATGCGCTGCTGTCGATCCTGAAAAACAACTTCGCCACGCCGGAAGGGGAAAAGATCCGCGCCAGGCTTATCAACCGCTTCGAAAAATATGGCAACGACATTGATAATGTCGATAACATCAGCGCCGAACTGCTGCGGTATTATTGCAAAGAGGTGGAAAAATACCAGAATCCGCGCGGCGGCCAGTTTACGCCGGGTTCATACACGGTTTCCGCGCATGTGCCGCTGGGGGCGGTGGTCGGCGCGACACCGGACGGGCGTTTTGCCGGAGAACAGCTGGCGGATGGCGGCCTGTCGCCGATGCTCGGACAGGATATGCAAGGGCCGACGGCGGTACTAAAATCAGTAAGTAAGTTGGATAACACGCTGCTGTCGAACGGTACGTTGCTGAACGTGAAGTTTACTCCTGCGACTCTGGAAGGAGAGGCGGGACTGCGCAAGCTGGCGGATTTCCTGCGCGCGTTTACCCAGCTCAAACTGCAGCACATCCAGTTTAATGTGGTGAATGCCGACACATTGCGCGAAGCGCAGCTACGGCCTCAGGATTTCGCTGGGCTGGTGGTGCGCGTGGCGGGCTACAGCGCCTTCTTTGTCGAGCTGTCGAAGGAGATTCAGGATGACATTATTCGCCGCACCGCGCATCAGTTGTGAGGTTGTGGGGGCGCGCGATGAGGAGACCGCGCGTATCTTCAATATCCAGCGTTATTCGCTGAATGACGGGCAGGGGATTCGTACGGTGGTCTTTTTTAAGGGCTGTCCGCATACCTGTCCGTGGTGCGCTAATCCGGAATCTATCTCGCCGCGCATTGAAACGGTGCGCCGGGAAAATAAATGCCTGCGCTGCGCGCCGTGTCTGCGGGATGCCGACGAATGTCCTTCCGGCGCGTTTGAGCGTATTGGGCGTGATATTACGCTGGATGAACTGGAACGCGAAGTGCTGAAAGACGACATCTTCTTTCGTACTTCCGGCGGCGGGGTGACGCTTTCTGGCGGCGAAGTGCTGATGCAGGCGCCGTTCGCCACGCGCTTTTTACAGCGCTTGCGGCGTTGGGGCGTTCCTTGTGCTATTGAAACGGCTGGCGATACGTCGGCCAGCCGTCTACTGCCGTTGGCAAGGGCGTGTGATGAAGTATTGTTTGATCTGAAAATTATGGATGCGGATCGGGCGCGCGAGGTGATCAACATGAATCTGCCGCGCGTGCTGGAGAATTTACGGTTACTGGTTAGCGAGGGAATCACGGTGATACCTCGTTTGCCGTTGATTCCTGGCTTTACGCTTAACGCAGAGAATCTGCAGTGCGCGTTAACATTGTTGAGATCATTAGGAATAAAGCAGGTTCACCTGCTACCGTTTCATCAGTACGGCGAGCCGAAATACCGGCTGCTTGGAAAATCATGGATGATGAAAGATATTCCCGCGCCGTCGGTGCAAGAGATCGCTCTGTTTCGGGAGATGGCGGAGCAAGCAGGATTTCAGGTCACCACAGGAGGTTAATATGGCAGTACCTGTACGGCATCTGGTGGCAGTGACCGCCTGCGTGAGCGGTGTAGCGCATACCTATATGGCTGCTGAACGGCTGGAAAAACTTTGCCAGCAGGAGAAGTGGAGCATCAAGATTGAAACCCAAGGGGCACTCGGTACAGAGAACCGCTTAACGGAAGAGGATATCCGCCGTGCCGATGTCGTGTTGCTCATTACCGATATCGAGCTGGCGGGCGTGGAACGATTTACCCGGAGTCGCTATGTCCAGTCGGGGATCAGCGCTTTTTTGCGGGAGCCACAGCGGGTAATGAGCGCAGTGCGTAAACTCCTTTCCGCGCCGCAACATACCCACCTTATCCTGGAGTAATCTGCTTTTCCGTTAGCTGGCTGTGATACTGGCGGCGATACTCCGACGGCGAGCGTTCCGTATTTTTGCGAAACAGGCGGCAGAAATAGTTACTGTCGACAAAGCCGCAACGGTGCGCCACCTCTTTCACTTTCAGGTCATAACCCTTCAGCAACGTTTTGGCGTGTTCCAGTCGCGTATGGTTCAGGTATTCGTTAAAGCCGATAGCTCCCGTTTTCTGGAACAGGTGCGAGAGGTAATTTGGCGAGATATAAAACGCCTGTGCTACCGATTCGCGCGTCAACGGCGCGGCGTAGCGTTCATCAATATACTCCCGAATGGCTTCAAAAAGCGCGCGGCTGCGGGAGGCGGTCTGGATTTGGCTGCCGAGCAGATCGCGGCAATGGCTTAGTAGGCTGGCGACAATCAATCTGGCTGTTTGCTGCTCTTGCGGCTGCATCTGCATCTCATTAAGCGTTTGTAACAGGAAAGAGCCGATACGCGGGCCACGGCGCGCAACGTGCTGTTTCGTGAGGTTTTGATGCTGCTGACCGTCCCAGTGGACCACGCTGAAACCTAACTGCTGTTTGCCAAACAGAATGCTCAGGGTGGTGACGGGCGTTTGCCACTGCGGGATGTTCCAGCCGCCAGCCGGAACGTAGAGAACATCGCAAGGAATGAGCGGGGCGGTAATGCTCATGTCAGTAAGCTCGCCCTCCAGCACAATCTCCAGCCGCGGAAAATCCACCTGGTACGCCAGTTCCGGCGCTGGGCCGCTGGCGCTGGCAAAATAAATCTGGCGCAGCGGCAGCGGGCCGTTGATGAGACGGGAGAGAAGGTGGCTGACGTCGTGATACATGATAATCCCCTGCCGATCGCAAACAGAGGAAACAGTAACGTCGAAAACCGATGTCCTCAAGCGATTATTGCCGGATAGCGGCGCTTTGCGCCTTATCCGGACTACGGGAGAGAAGAACGCCAGGCCCGATACGCGTTAGCGTTATCGGGCAACATATAGGCTATTGATTACCGACCTGATCGCCATACGGCAACGTATCATAATCAATCAGCGCGTTTTTCTTATACGGGTTGCCAATCCAGCGCGTGGTCTCTTTGAACTGCGGGTTGGTGATGGAACGCGTCGGGTCGTAACCATCATAGGTCAGGCCCGCTAAGTCCGACCAGGTATGGATAAGCTCGGAACTGCTGTACTTACGATCGACATCCTGTGAGAAGTCGCGCGGATGCGCTGCTTGCCATTTCTCTGAGGTCCACAGCAGGAACGGCACCGTATACATATGACGGGTTGGCGAATCTTCGTTTCGTCCCTGCGTCTTATGCGGCGGCGTGTCATACACTTCTTCACCGTGATCGGAGAAGTAGAGCAGGAAACCGTTCGGATCGGTCGCTTTATAGTCCTTAATCAGGCTGGCGACAACATAGTCATTATACAGGTTCGCGTTGTCGTAATCGTTATACGACTCCAGTTCGTCGCTGCTTAATCCCGGCGGAACATGGTCGGTTTTACCATCAAACTTGCCCTGGTTTTCTGGATAGCGGAACTTGTATTTAATGTGCGTTCCCAGCAGATGCACAATAATGAATTTTTTCGGCGCCGGGTCGGCTAACACCGCTTTAAACGGCGCCAGCACGTTGCTGTCATATTCGCGTGCGCTTTGAGTGCGCTGCTGGTTCATATAGAACTGCTTATCAGTCTGCTTAGAGAACACGGTCAGCATGGTATTACGCGCCGTCATCGTCTGCTGGTTAGTGATCCAGAAGGTTTTATACCCGGCCTGTTTCATCATATTCATCAGCGATGGCTTCGTCAGATACCAGTCCGGGTTCTTTTCGTCCGCGAACGTTAGCGCCTGTTGCAGAATCTCAATGGTGTACGGTCGTGAAGTTACCACATTATTAAACACGGTCAGCCCGGGGTCGGTTTTATGCAGCGCGTCCAGTTCCGGCGTGGTTTCGCGCGGATAACCGTACAGACTCATACGGCCACGCTGGGTCGATTCGCCAATCACCAGTACCAGCGTGCGCGGCGCATCGCCGGAGTGGTCTTTGAAGTTAGCCAGCGGCGGCAGGGCATCGTTTTCATTCAGCAGTTTATTCAGCGAGGCGAGCTGTAAACGGTACTGATAGTAGCCAGTAATAAATTGCCACGGCGCGGCGGGTTCCATTCGTGACGCCAGGCTATCCAGCGTTTTCTCCATCGACTTATGCTTGATAAAGGTATTCATCGCGATGGGATGGAGGATCAGCCCGTACAGCAGGGCAAACGACACCAGATAACGCCAGGGGGATGGAATATAAACCGGGCGCAGACGTGTCCACAGCAAAATCGCCGCCACCGTATAAGCCAGCGCGACAAGAACAATTTTCAGACTGAAATATTGGCTTAAATATTCGCTGGCTTCATTGGCATTGGTTTCAAACATCACAAACAGCACGCTTTGCGAGAACTCCTGCCCGTAGATTACGTAATAGCTCAGCGCCGCCAGCGAGGCGGCCCAAAGTACGACGCCAATAACGGCAGCAATAACCCGGATGCGAGCTGGAAACAGAAAGACCGGGATCAGCCACAGTGAGCTGTACAGTAGCGAATCCCGCAGACCGTTTGTCCCGCTGTATCCGGTGAGATAAATAATGGCCTGCAGGAGGGTGGAAAAGAACCAAAAGTAGAGCAGTGCCCAGCCCAGGGCTTTCCAGCTAAACGCGGGTTTAGTCTGGAGTAATGTGGATTGCATAATGAGAGCCTGTCTTTAATCGTAGCGCCAAACGTAACGCCTGAACCTTAAAAGAATCTGAAGCAAACCTGCTTTATGCCGCACGTTTTGCTAAGAAAGATTTATAAATGCATAAAATGCAGACAGGAATATATTGAAAAAATGACGAGGATGACAGCAGTATTTCATGCCGCCCCCACATAACTGCGTGAGGGCGGCTTTCTTTTGGCGTTAGCCGGTGTTGCGCATACCGGCGGCGACGCCCGCAATCGTGACCATCAACGCCTGTTCAACGCGAGGATCGGGCGATTTGCCCTGCTCTTCAGTCAGACGGGAACGATACAGCAATTCGGCCTGCAACACGTTTAATGGATCGGTATAAACGTTTCTTAACTGAATGGACTCCGCAATCCACGGTAAGTCGGCCATCAGGTGCGAATCGTTGGCAATCGCCAGCACCACTTTAATGTCTTCTTCCAGCAGGTCTCGTAGCTCTTTGCCCAGCGGCCATAGCGTTTTCGCCACCAGACGCTGATCGTAATAGTCGGCCAGCCACAGGTCGGCTTTCGAGAACACCATTTCCAGCATCCCAAGACGCGTGGAGAAGAACGGCCAGTCGCGGCACATGGCTTCCAGTTCGCTTTGTTTACCGTCTTCCACCACTTTTTGCAGCGCAGTACCCGCGCCCAGCCAGGCTGGCAGCATCAGGCGGTTTTGCGTCCAGGCGAAGATCCACGGAATCGCGCGCAGCGATTCGACGCCGCCAGTTGGACGACGTTTCGCCGGACGTGAGCCGAGCGGCAATTTGCCCAGCTCTTGTTCCGGCGTCGCGGAGCGGAAGTACGGTACAAAGTCTTTATTTTCGCGCACGTAGCCGCGGTAGGTTTCACAGGAGATGACGGAAAGCTCATCCATAATATGACGCCAGCTGTCTTTCGGTTCCGGCGGCGGCAGCAGGTTTGCTTCCAGAATTGCGCTGGTGTAAAGCGAGAGGCTGCTGACGGTGACTTCCGGCAGGCCGTATTTGAAGCGGATCATCTCGCCCTGCTCGGTCACGCGCAGACCGCCTTTCAGACTGCCTGGCGGTTGCGAAAGCAGCGCCGCGTGGGCTGGCGCGCCGCCACGGCCAATAGAGCCGCCGCGGCCGTGGAAGAGGGTGAGCTCGATGCCGGCTTTTTCACAAGTTTTAATCAGGGCGTCCTGCGCCTGATACTGCGCCCATGACGCGGCCATAACGCCGGCGTCTTTTGCCGAGTCGGAGTAGCCGATCATGACCATCTGCTTACCCTGAATCAGCCCGCGATACCAGTCGATATTCAACAACTGGGTCATCACGTCGTCGGCATTGTTCAGGTCGTCGAGGGTTTCAAACAGCGGCGCGACCGGCATGGCAAAGCCGATACCTGCCTCTTTCAGCAGCAGATGCACAGCCAGCACATCAGACGGCGTTTTCGCCATTGAAATCACGTAGGCGGCGATCGACCCTTTTGGCGCTTCGGCAATAACCTTGCAGGTTTCAAGCACTTCGCGGGTATCGTTGCTCGGCTCCCAATTACGCGGCAGCAGCGGACGTTTGGAGTTCAGCTCGCGGATCAGGAAGGCCTGCTTGTCGGCTTCCGACCAGCTTTCGTAGTCGCCAATACCAAGGTATCGGGTAATTTCGCCCAGCGCTTCGGTATGGCGGGTGCTCTCCTGACGGATATCAATACGCACCAGCGGTACGCCGAAACACTTCACGCGGCGGAGCGTGTCGAGTAACTCGCCATTGGCGATAATGCCCATGCCGCAGGCCTGTAACGACTGGTAGCAGGCGTACAGAGGTTCCCAGAGCTGCTCGTTTTGCGTCAGCAGGCCATCCGGTTTGGGCAGTTTCTCGCCTTTCAGACGCGCTTCCAGCCAGGACTGAGTCGCCATCAGACGGGCGCGCAATTTTTTCATCAGGTAGCGATACGGCTCAGACGCGCCTTCTTCGCCCACTAACGCCAGCAGCTCCGGCGTGGCGTCGACCATCGACAGTTCTGATACCAGAACATGAATGTCTTTCAGGAACAGATCGGTGGCTTTCCAACGGCTTAACAAGAGTACGTGGCGGGTGATATCCGCCGTCACGTTCGGGTTGCCGTCACGGTCGCCGCCCATCCAGGAGGTAAAACGTACCGGCACAAAATCCACCGGTAATTTGTAGCCGAGATTTTCTTCCAGCTGTTCGTTCAGTTCACGCAGATAGTTAGGTACGCCATGCCACAGGCTGTTCTCAACCACGGCGAAGCCCCATTTGGCTTCATCCACCGGGCTTGGACGCTGCTTGCGGATCTCATCCGTATGCCAGGATTGGGCAATCAACTGGCGCAGGCGACGCATCACCTGATGGCGTTCGTAGTCGGCGATATCGGTATTATCAAGCTGTTTCAGACAGTTATTGATTTCACCCATCTTGTGAATAAGCGTACGGCGGGTAATTTCTGTCGGATGGGCGGTTAGCACCAACTCCAGAGACAGCGACTCTACCGCTTTTTTGATGGTTGCGTCGTTGAGGTCCGGTTGGTTTTTCAGTTTGCGCAGAGTGCGGGCAATCACTTCCGGGTTGCTGGCGGCTTCGCCTTTTGGCGAAATGCTGTGGTATTGCTCGGCAGTATTGGCCAGGTTCAGAAACTGACTAAACGCGCGCGCAACTGGCAGCAGTTCGTCATTAGACAAATTTTGTAGCGTGGTGAGCAGCTCCTGGCGATTAGCTTCATTGCCGGCGCGTGAAGATTTGGATAGCTTACGGATTGTTTCTACGCGATCAAGAATGTGTTCTCCCAGCGCATCCTTGATGGTTTCTCCCAGCACCTTGCCGAGCATACTGACATTACTACGCAACGCGGAATATTGTTCGTTCATATGATCCCAGACACCCCATCTCTGTTGTAATTGTCCTGCATCTTTCACGCTGCGGCGGCGTTGGCTGCACTCTCCCACCCAGGTCACTTACTTATGTAAGCTCCCTGGGATGTGCTCGTTTGCCGTCTTGCCGCAACGCGAAATCTTTCGGACCAAGCGTTTTCACATCACTTCTCATCTTTATAAAGCCACGTAAAACCCGTGGCGTCAATTACTGCGAAATCGGTTCAGCAAACGAAAAAATGGCGGTAATTTATTAAAGTTAATTCGCATCGTGCCAAATAAGAAATGCTTATGAACATGTGGCGTAGAGATGCCGGATGGCGCTGCGCTTATCCGGCCGTACAAAACGGGGTAGGCCCGGTAAACATCGTGTCACCGGGCAATATGCATTAATGCCAGCAAAAATGGTGTACTACCTGGGTAATCAATTCCCGGGTTGGCTTAATAAAACGCGTTTCGAGATATTCATCCGGCTGATGCGCCTGATTAATTGAGCCCGGACCAAGCACCAGCGTTGGACATAATGTCTGCATAAACGGCGCTTCAGTACAGTAGTTCACCACGTCGGTTTTTGTTCCCAACAGTTTTTCTACTACTTCAACCAGTTGGTGGTCCGGTGGACACTCGTAACCTGGAATCGGCGGATGTAATTCCGCCACCGTCAGGCGGCCCGGCCAGCGTTCGCTTACCGGGGCCAGCGCGTCGTTAAGCAGTCCATTAAGGTCGTTTAACGTCATGCCCGGCAGTGGACGAATATCCATATGCAATTCGCAGCAGGCGCAGATACGGTTTGAGGCATCGCCGCCGTGGATATGGCCCAGATTCAGCGTTGGATACGGAACGGTAAACGCCTCGTAGTGATACCGCGCTTTCAGCGAGTCACGCAGTTGCATGATATGGCCAATCGCATCGTGCATCAGTTCAATGGCGTTAACCCCACGCGCCGGGTCGCTGGAATGACCGGACTGCCCCAGGACGCGAACGACATTAGAGATATGCCCTTTGTGCGCGCGTATCGGTTGCAACGACGTCGGTTCGCCAATGATCGCGCAGTCCGGACGTAATGCCGTGGTTTCGGAAAAATAACGCGCCCCCGCCATGCTGGTCTCTTCATCGGCGGTCGCCAGAATGTAGAGCGGCTTTTTCAACTTTGTGACGTCAACGTCACGTAGCGCGTCCAGAATAAAAGCGAAGAAGCCTTTCATATCCGCAGTGCCCAGACCATAGAGCTTATTGTCGTGCTCGGTCAGCGTGAACGGGTCGCGCGTCCAGCGTCCGTCATCAAAGGGAACCGTGTCGGTATGGCCGGTCAGCAGCAAACCGCCCGCGCCATGTCCGGTGCTGGCGAGCATATTAAATTTGTTTCGCGTTCCTGGAACCGGTTGAACCTCTACGTTGAAACCAAGATCGCTGAACCAGCCTGCAAGCAAAGTGATTAAAGACGCATTACTTTGATCCAGGGATTCTTCGGTTGCGCTTATCGACGGTGTGGCAATCAGAGCGCGGTAAATCTCGATAAATGGCGGTAAAACGTTTTTCATTGTTGACACACCTCAGGTCATGATAGTATCAATATTCATGCATTAATTATGAATAAAAATACATTAACGTTGAGCATAAAGGAACCCGATGTTGAATACGCTGATTGTAGGCGCTAGCGGTTATGCGGGCGCAGAGCTTGTAAGCTACGTAAATCGCCACCCACATATGACCATAACCGCTTTGACCGTCTCAGCGCAAAGCAATGATGCAGGAAAGTTAATTTCTGATTTACATCCGCAGTTAAAAGGGATTGTCGACCTGCCATTGCAACCGATGTCGGATGTACGTGACTTTAGCGCAGATGTTGATGTGGTGTTCCTGGCGACAGCGCATGAAGTGAGCCACGATCTGGCGCCGCAATTTTTACAGGCCGGATGCGTCGTATTCGATCTTTCCGGCGCGTTTCGGGTAAACGATCGCGCCTTCTATGAAAAGTACTACGGATTTACTCATCAGTATCCTGAGCTGCTGGAGCAGGCGGTGTACGGTCTGGCGGAGTGGAATGCCGATAAACTGAACACGGCGAATCTGATTGCGGTTCCTGGTTGCTATCCAACCGCAGCGCAGTTGTCGCTAAAACCGCTGATTGACGGCGGGCTTTTGGATCTGACGCAGTGGCCGGTAATTAACGCCACCAGCGGGGTGAGCGGCGCGGGGCGCAAAGCGGCAATATCGAACAGTTTCTGTGAAGTGAGTCTGCAACCGTATGGCGTGTTTACGCATCGTCATCAGCCGGAAATCGCCGCCCATCTGGGCGCGGAGGTCATCTTCACCCCGCATCTGGGGAATTTCCCGCGCGGGATTCTGGAAACCATTACCTGCCGCCTGAAAGCGGGAGTAACCCATGCGCAGGTCGCCGACGTGTTGCAAAAAGCCTATGGCGACAAACCGCTGGTGCGCCTGTATGACAAAGGCGTTCCGGCGTTAAAGAACGTCGTCGGGCTGCCGTTCTGCGATATTGGTTTTGCCGTCCAGGGCGAACATCTGATTGTGGTGGCAACCGAAGACAACTTGTTGAAAGGCGCAGCGGCGCAGGCAGTGCAGTGCGCTAATATTCGTTTTGGCTTCGCTGAAACGCAGTCTCTTATTTAAGGGTGAAATGATGAATCCATTAATTATCAAGCTGGGTGGCGTATTACTGGATAGCGAAGAGGCTCTGGAACGTCTTTTTACCGCGCTGGTCAACTATCGTGAGTCCCATCAGCGTCCGCTGGTGATTGTTCACGGCGGCGGTTGCGTGGTGGATGAACTGATGAAAGGGCTTAATTTGCCAGTGAAAAAGAAAGACGGCCTGCGCGTGACGCCTGCCGATCAGATTGGCATCATTACCGGCGCGCTGGCGGGAACCGCTAACAAGACTCTGCTGGCCTGGGCGAAGAAACACCATATCGCCTCTGTTGGTCTGTTTCTGGGCGATGGCGACAGCGTAAACGTGACCCAACTCGATGAAGCGTTAGGCCACGTCGGGCTGGCGCAGCCGGGGTCGCCGAAGCTGATTAACATGCTGCTGGAAAACGGCTTTCTGCCGGTGGTCAGCTCCATTGGCGTAACAGACGACGGCCAACTGATGAACGTCAACGCCGATCAGGCGGCAACCGCGCTGGCGGCGACGCTGGGGGCCGATCTGATCCTGCTTTCTGACGTGAGCGGTATTCTGGACGGCAAAGGCCAGCGTATCGCCGAAATGACGGCGTCCAAAGCCGAGCAGCTTATCGACCAGGGCATTATTACCGACGGGATGATTGTGAAAGTGAATGCGGCTCTCGATGCTGCGCGGGCGCTGGGTCGCCCGGTGGATATTGCTTCCTGGCGTCATGCGGAACAATTGCCTGCACTGTTTAACGGCACGCCGATTGGCACGCGTATTCTGGCTTAACTATTTGTTCGCCCGATGGCGGCTGCGCCTTATCGGGCCTACGTGAACAGAAATTATAGGCCGGATAAGCGTAGCGCCATCCGGCAGTGAAATTCGAAGAATTTAAGGAAGTCTATTATGGCACTTTGGGGTGGGCGTTTTACACAGGCGGCAGACCAGCGGTTTAAACAATTCAATGATTCGTTGCGCTTCGATTACCGTCTGGCGGAGCAGGATATTGTCGGTTCTGTGGCCTGGTCCAAAGCATTGGTCACGGTAGGCGTACTGACTGCCGATGAGCAACGACAGTTGGAAGAAGCGCTGAACGTGCTGCTGGAAGAGGTTCGCGCGAATCCGCAGCAAATCCTGCAAAGCGATGCGGAAGATATCCATAGTTGGGTGGAAGGTAAGCTCATCGACAAAGTGGGTCAGTTGGGTAAAAAGCTGCACACCGGACGCAGCCGTAACGATCAGGTGGCGACGGACCTGAAACTGTGGTGCAAAGAGACGGTGAGGGAACTGCTTACCGCTAACCGCCAGCTACAGAGCGCGCTGGTGGAAACCGCGCAGGCGAACCAGGACGCGGTAATGCCGGGATATACCCATCTGCAACGCGCGCAGCCGGTGACTTTCGCCCACTGGTGTCTCGCGTATGTCGAAATGCTGGCGCGCGATGAAAGCCGCCTGCAGGACACGCTTAAACGTCTGGACGTGAGTCCGCTAGGTTGCGGCGCGTTGGCGGGAACGGCCTATGAAATTGACCGTGAACAATTGGCAGGCTGGCTGGGCTTTACGTCTGCGACCCGCAACAGCCTGGACAGCGTGTCCGATCGTGACCACGTACTGGAACTGCTTTCTGATGCGGCTATCGGCATGGTGCATCTGTCACGCTTCGCGGAAGATCTGATTTTCTTTAATTCTGGTGAAGCGGGTTTTGTAGAGCTTTCTGACCGCGTGACTTCCGGTTCATCGTTAATGCCGCAGAAGAAAAACCCGGACGCGCTGGAGCTGATTCGTGGTAAGTGCGGTCGCGTACAAGGGGCGCTAACCGGCATGATGATGACTTTAAAAGGTCTGCCGCTGGCGTATAACAAAGATATGCAGGAAGACAAAGAAGGGCTGTTCGATGCGCTCGATACCTGGCTTGACTGCCTGCATATGGCGGCGTTGGTGCTGGACGGTATTCAGGTGAAACGCCCACGTTGTCAGGACGCGGCGCAACAGGGGTATGCAAACGCCACGGAGCTGGCGGATTACCTGGTCGCGAAAGGCGTGCCGTTCCGCGAAGCGCACCATATTGTCGGCGAAGCGGTGGTAGAAGCTATTCGCCAGGGTAAGCCGCTGGAAGCGTTGCCGCTGGCCGATTTACAGAAATTCAGCCGCGTGATTGGCGACGATGTGTATCCGATATTGTCTTTGCAGTCGTGTCTGGATAAACGGGCGGCAAAAGGCGGCGTTTCTCCGCAGCAGGTGGCGCAGGCCATCGACGATGCGAAGGCGCGCCTCGCGTTGTAGGCCTTATAAGCGTAGCGCTATCAGGTAATACTGCCCGGCCGAGCATCAGCGACGCCGGGCTTTTTTACGCAAAAAAAAGCGGACCAGAGGTCCGCAAAAGTTCACGTTGGCTTTAGTTATTTCGGGTTCGAGAGATACCCTCTGAACGGGCGGTGTCTTCAAGGGTTAAACGAGAAACCGCTCCGTTCTGTGATGTATTATTAATCAGAAAGGTTGATAGGGATAATCGTTCGTTGCTATGCTACCTATCGCCATGAACTATCGTGGCGACGGAGGATGAATAATGAATATTCGTGATCTTGAATATCTGGTGGCGTTAGCCGAACATCGCCATTTCCGGCGAGCGGCGGACTCCTGTCACGTCAGCCAGCCAACCCTTAGTGGGCAAATACGTAAGCTGGAAGATGAGCTGGGCGTTATGCTGCTGGAGCGTACGAGCCGTAAGGTGCTGTTTACCCAGGCGGGCTTACTGCTGGTGGATCAGGCGCGTACCGTACTGCGTGAGGTCAAGGTGCTCAAGGAGATGGCAAGCCAACAAGGCGAGACGATGTCCGGCCCGCTGCATATTGGTTTAATCCCAACGATTGGTCCCTATTTGCTGCCGCTTATCATTCCAATGTTGCACCAGACTTTCCCGAAGCTGGAAATGTATCTGCATGAGGCGCAAACGCATCAGTTGTTAGCGCAACTCGATAGCGGCAAGCTTGACTGCGCTATTCTGGCGCTGGTGAAAGAGAGCGAGGCGTTTATCGAAGTGCCGCTGTTTGATGAGCCCATGATGCTGGCTATTTATGAGGATCATCCGTGGGCGAATCGCGATCGCGTGCCGATGTCCGACCTGGCGGGCGAGAAATTGCTGATGCTGGAAGATGGCCACTGTCTGCGCGATCAGGCGATGGGGTTCTGTTTTGAAGCGGGAGCGGATGAAGATACCCATTTCCGGGCAACCAGTCTGGAAACGCTGCGCAACATGGTGGCGGCGGGCAGTGGTATTACACTACTCCCCGCGCTGGCCGTACCGCAGGAGCGTAAGCGCGACGGCGTGGTTTATCTGCCATGCATTAAGCCGGAGCCGCGTCGTACCGTGGGGCTGGTTTATCGCCCGGGATCGCCGCTGCGTAGCCGTTATGAGCAACTGGCAGAGGCCATCCGTGGCGCAATGGATGGCCATTTCGACAAGGCGTTAAAACAGGCGGTTTAAGCCGTTCAACGCCGCAACCCGATAAGCTTCCGCCATGGTTGGGTAGTTAAAGGTGGTGTTAACGAAGTATTCGATGGTGTTACCGCCACCTTTCTGCTCCATGATCGCCTGGCCGATATGAATAATTTCGGCGGCGCGTTCGCCAAAGCAGTGAATCCCCAGAATTTCTTTGGTTTCGCGGTGGAAGAGAATTTTTAGCGTGCCGACGTTCATGCCGACGATTTGCGCTCGCGCCAGATGCTTAAATTGCGCGCGGCCCACTTCGTAAGGCACTTTCATTGCCGTTAACTGCTGCTCGGTTTTGCCGACAGAACTGATTTCCGGAATGGTATAAATCCCGGTGGGGATATCTTCGATAAGATGCGCGGTCGCTTCGCCTTTCACCAGCGCCTGCGCTGCAATACGCCCCTGATCGTAGGCGGCAGAGGCCAGACTGGGATAGCCAATCACGTCGCCCACCGCATAGACGTGCGGCAGGGCGGTCTGGTACATACTGTTGACTTTGAGCTGTCCACGGCTGTCTGTTTCCAGACCAATATTCTCCAGCGCCAGCGAATCGGTGTTACCGGTACGGCCATTAGCATAGAGCAGGCAGTCAGCCTTCAGTTTTTTGCCGGATTTCAGGTGCATGATGACGCCATCATCGCAGCCTTCGATTTTCTCATACTCTTCATTGTGGCGAATAACCACGCCGCTATTCCAGAAATGGTAAGAGAGAGAGTCGGACATCTCCTGATCGAGAAAGGCCAGCAGGCGATCGCGGGTGTTGATCAGATCCACTTTCACATCCATACCGCGGAAGATGGACGCATATTCGCAGCCGATAACGCCGGCGCCGTAAATAATAACGTGGCGCGGTTCATGGTGGAGACTCAGGATTGAGTCGCTGTCATAAATGCGCGGATGCGAGAAATCCACATCATTGGGATGGTAAGGACGCGAACCACAGGCAATAACAAATTTTTCTGCCGTCAGAGTTTCAACCGTGCCGTCATGGCATTCCAGCGCCAGGGTATGTTCGTCAATAAAATGGGCGTTGCCCTGCAAGATTTCACAGTGGTTACGCTCATAAAACCCCTGACGCATACGCGTTTGTTGATTAATCACGTTATCGGCATGATTAAGGATGTCGGCGAATGAAGAACGAAGAAGACGGGAGTGGTCGCTATAGAGCGGGTTTTGATTAAATTCAATAATGCGGCTGACGGCGTGGCGAAGGGCTTTGGATGGGATGGTGCCCCAGTGGGTACATCCGCCGCCAACGTTATGATAACGCTCAATCACCGCGACGCGTGCTCCTTGCTTAACCAGACCCATTGCAGCGCCTTCACCGCCGGGGCCTGACCCTATGACGACTGCATCATAATCCCAGGAATGTGGCATGGTATTACTCACCTGTTTTTATACATAAAATAAACACGATGATAACATTTGCCCGGCTTTAACCCAATTATCGTTGTGCTTTTTTGCGAAGCCGGAGCACAAACTGTCTGTAAACAATCATTCACAATCCAGTGTGAACCCGTTACTTTTATTCTCTGGTATAGTGCTGAATAAGGCATATGGAAGGATTCAGACATTGTGATGGGTGTTAGAGCGCAACAAAAAGAAAAAACCCGGCGTTCGCTGGTGGAAGCCGCATTCAGCCAACTGAGCGCTGAGCGGAGTTTCGCCAGCCTGAGTTTGCGTGAGGTGGCGCGTGAAGCGGGCATTGCGCCAACGTCGTTTTACCGTCATTTTCGCGATGTCGATGAACTCGGTCTGACGATGGTGGATGAAAGCGGTCTGATGCTGCGTCAGTTGATGCGTCAGGCGCGACAGCGCATCGCAAAAGGCGGCAGCGTCATTCGCACGTCGGTCTCCACATTTATGGAGTTTATCGGCAACAACCCCAACGCCTTCCGTCTGTTGTTGCGCGAGCGTTCCGGCACTTCAGCGGCGTTTCGTGCCGCCGTCGCGCGGGAGATTCAGCATTTTATTGCGGAACTTGCCGACTATCTGGAACTCGAAAACCATATGCCGCGCGCGTTTACTGAAGCCCAGGCCGAAGCGATGGTGACTATTGTCTTTAGCGCGGGCGCAGAGGCGTTGGACATCGGCGCTGAACAGCGTCGGCAATTAGAAGAGCGGCTGGTATTGCAACTGCGCATGATTGCGAAAGGGGCGTATTACTGGTATCGCCGTGAGCAAGAGAAAATAGCACATCATTCCGAATAACGTGAAGGACGAGTAATGAAACAGTCAGGTCAAGATAAAGGTACGCTGTTGCTGGCGCTCATCGCTGGCTTATCGATTAACGGCACATTCGCGGCGCTGTTTAGCGCTATTGTGCCGTTCTCCGTATTCCCGGTTATCTCGCTGGTGCTGACGGTATATTGTCTGCATCAGCGCTACCAAAATCGTACTATGCCGGTAGGTTTGCCGGGGTTGGCCGCCGCCTGTTTCATTCTTGGCGTTTTACTGTATAGCACCGTGGTGCGTGCAGAATATCCGGATATTGGCTCTAATTTCTTCCCGGCGGTGCTGTCGGTGATTCTGGTATTCTGGATTGGCTTTAAACTACGTAACCGCAAGCAGGATACCGCGGAATAGTGTGCGAAGGCCGGATGGCGGTATAACCGGCCATCCGACGTACATTTTACCTTGCGGTGAGTAATACTCCGCATTCCATATGATGCGTATACGGGAACTGATCGAATAGCGCCAGGCGAGACACCGTGTGCGTCTGGCTTAACGTTTCCAGGTTTTTGCACAACGTTTCCGGATTGCAGGAAATGTACAGAATACGTGGATAAGCCTGCACCATTTTTTCCGTTTCGCTGTCCAGACCGCTGCGCGGCGGATCGACAAAAATGGTTTCGCACTGATAGCCCTTCAGGTCGATCCCCTGCAGGCGGTTAAACTCACGAACGCCATTCATCGCCTGGGTAAACTCTTCCGCCGCCATGCGAATAATTTGCACATTATCAATATGATTAGCGGCAATATTGTACTGTGCGGCAGCGACGGACGGTTTGGCGATTTCGGTTGCCAGCACGCGGTCAAAGTTGCGCGCCAGCGCTAAAGAAAAATTGCCGTTGCCGCAATACAACTCAAGCAGATCGCCTTTTGAGTCTTTCGTCACCTCCAGCGCCCACTCTAACATCTGAATATTCATGGCGGCGTTTGGCTGCGTAAAGCTGTTTTCGACCTGGCGGTAGATCATCTCTTTACCTGCCACAGGCAGACGCTCATCAATATAATCCTGATCCAATTCGATTTTAGTTTTAGTGGCCCGGCCAATCAGATGTACGTTCAGACCTTGCGCGCGTAAAGCATCGCGTAACGTAGTGGCGGCTTCACGCCACTCTTCGTCCAGCTTCTTATGGTACAGCAACGACACTACCGCCTGGTTGCTCAAGGTCGTGAGATAATCAATCTGGAACAGCTTATGCCGCAGTGCATGATTATCGCGCACGCCGGCAATCATCGCCTTCATTAAGGTATTAATCAGTTGGCTGGCCGCCGGGAAGGTGTCAACGCGAATCCGGCTTTTGGTCTGCTGATCAAACATAATGTGGTACAGGTCATCGCCGTCATGCCACAGGCGAAATTCCGCACGCATACGATAGTGACTGACCGGCGAGCGAAATACTTCCGGAACCAGGCCAGAAAACGGCGCCATCATACTCTGCAAGCGCGCCACTTTTTCGGCCAGCTGCGCCTCATACTGTTCTGTCGGAAGATGTTCGGGGGTCATATCGCATCCTGAATAATAAAAGTACGCGGGGATTGTAGGGATTGCTCAGTGGATGTCCAGCTATTGATGATTTCTGATTTGTGATGCGCGGTCTGGACAGGGTGTTGTGACAGACGGTAGCATCCGTGGGCCGGTCCTGTGAGTTAATAGGGAATCCAGTGAAAATCTGGAGCTGACGCGCAGCGGTAAGGAAAGGTGAGATGAGAGCGTAAGCAGACACTGCCTCCGGCGGGAAGTCATCATTTCTGCTATCCAGCCAACGGATAACCCTCCAAGCCCGAAGACCTGCCGGCTAACGTCGCATCTGGTTTTTCATCATCGCGTACTATCGATGAAGCCTGCGGCATCCTTCTTATATTGTGGATGCTTTACAATGATTAAAAAAGCTACGCTGCTGACGGCGTTCTCCGTCACGGCCTTTTCCGCTTGGGCGCAGGACACTAGCCCGGATACCCTGGTTGTTACCGCCAACCGTTTTCAGCAGCCGCGCAGTGCGGTTCTGGCGCCCGTTACCATCGTGACGCGTCAGGATATTGAACGCTGGCAATCGACCTCCGTAAATGATGTTCTGCGCCGTTTGCCTGGCGTCGATATTGCGCAGAGCGGCGGCGCCGGACAAAACTCCTCCATTTTCATTCGCGGCACCAACTCCAGCCATGTACTGGTATTGATTGACGGCGTGCGTCTGAATTTAGCAGGCGTGAGCGGGTCCGCCGATCTCAGCCAATTCCCGGTGTCGCTGGTACAGCGCATTGAATATATTCGTGGTCCGCGTTCCGCTATTTATGGTTCCGATGCTATCGGCGGTGTAGTGAATATCATTACGACGCGCGATAACCCAGGCACAGAATTAACCGCTGGATGGGGAAGCAATAGCTACCAGAATTACGACCTCTCGACGCAACAGCAACTTGGCGAAAATACGCGGGCGACGTTGATCGGCGATTACGAATACACCAAAGGGTTTGACGTGGTAGCGAAAGGCGGTACCGGGATGCAGGCGCAGCCTGACCGGGACGGCTTTTTGAGTAAAACGCTTTATGGCGCGTTAGAGCATACCTTTTCTGATCGCTGGAGCGGATTCGTGCGTGGTTATGGCTACGATAACCGTACCGATTACGACGCCTATTACTCGCCGGGCTCGCCGCTGATTGATACACGCAAACTTTATAGCCAAAGCTGGGACGCCGGGCTGCGCTTTAATGGCGAACGTATTCAGTCTCAGCTGGTTTCAAGCTATAGCCACAGTAAAGATTACAACTATGATCCGCACTATGGCCGGTATGATACCTCCGCCACGCTGGATGAGATGAAACAGTACAATGTTCAATGGACCAACAGTGTGGTCGTGGGGCACGGTAATGTTGGGGCGGGCGTAGACTGGCAGAAACAGACTACCACGCCAGGTACCGGCTATGTGCCCGAGGGATATGACCAGCGTAATACCGGGGTTTACCTGACAGGATTACAACAGTTGGGTGACTTCACTCTGGAAGCGGCGGCGCGCAGTGATGACAACTCCCAGTTTGGTCGTCATGGTACATGGCAAACCAGCGCGGGATGGGAGTTTATAGAAGGTTATCGCTTTATTGCCTCCTACGGAACCTCCTACAAAGCGCCTAATTTGGGCCAACTGTATGGTTATTACGGTAATCCGAACCTGAATCCTGAAAAGAGTAAACAGTGGGAAGGCGCATTTGAAGGGCTAACCGCTGGCGTCAGCTGGCGTATTTCAGGTTATCGTAACGATATTAATGACATGATCGATTATGACGATCATCTGCAAAAATATTACAACGAAGGTAAGGCGCGCATTAAAGGTATTGAGGCGACGGCGAATTTCGATACCGGACCGTTAACGCATACGGTCAGTTATGATTACGTTGATGCGCGTAATGCGATTACCGATACGCCATTACCCCGGCGTTCCAAACAGATGGCAAAATATCAACTTGACTGGGACGTTTACGATTTTGACTGGGGGGTGACATATCAATACCTTGGTTCCCGCTATGATTCGGATTACTCCGCTTACCCATACCGGACAGTAAAAATGGGCGGCGTCAGTTTATGGGATCTTACGGTTGCATATCCGGTCACCTCACATCTGACAGTTCGTGGTAAAATAGCCAACCTGTTCGACAAAGATTACGAGACAGTTTATGGCTACCAAACTGCAGGACGAGAATACACCTTGTCTGGCAGCTACACCTTCTGAACCACGTCCCACCGTGCTGGTATTTGATTCCGGCGTCGGTGGATTGTCGGTCTATGATGAGATTCGGCGGCTCCTGCCGGATCTCCACTATATATATGCTTTCGATAACGTGGCTTTCCCCTACGGGGAAAAGAGCGAAACGTTTATCGTCGAGCGCGTTGTCGAGATTGTGACTGCGGTACAGCAGCGCTATCCCCTTTCACTGGCGGTGATTGCCTGCAATACCGCCAGTACGGTCTCACTTCCCGCATTACGTGAAAAGTTTGCCTTCCCGGTGGTGGGCGTTGTACCTGCGATTAAACCAGCGGCGCGGCTGACCGCCAATGGCGTCGTTGGGCTACTGGCGACGAGAGCGACGGTCAAACGTCCTTATACTCACGAGCTGATTGCGCGCTTCGCCAATGAATGTCAAATAGCGATGTTGGGGTCGGCAGAACTGGTGGAACTGGCGGAAGCTAAACTACATGGCGACTCGGTATCGCTGGAAGAACTGCGCCGCATATTACGCCCATGGCTACGAATGCCGGAGCCGCCTGATACGGTCGTTCTGGGGTGTACGCATTTCCCTCTATTACGGGACGAGCTTTTGCAAGTCCTGCCCGAAGGGACGCGGTTAGTGGATTCCGGCGCGGCGATAGCGCGTCGTACAGCCTGGCTGTTGGAACATGAAGCGCCGGATGCGAAATCAACCGATGCCAATATTGCTTATTGCATGGCAATGACGCCAGGAGCTGAACAATTATTACCCGTTTTACAGCGTTATGGCTTTGAAACGCTCGAAAAACTAGCGGTTTAATGGCGTTTTGGGTAAATACCAGGCACTTGAGAAATTATTTTAAATTTCCTCTTGTCAGGCAGAAATAACTCCCTATAATGCGCCACCACTGACACGGAACAACGGCACACAGGCCGCCGGGTCAGCGGGGTTCAGACCAGAACCTCACGGAGAAAAGCGAAAATAAACGCTTGACTCTGAAGCGGGAAAGCGTAATATGCACACCCCGCGCCGCTGAGAAAAAGCGAAGCGGCACTGCTCTTTAACAATTTATCAGACAATCTGTGTGGGCACTCGAAGATACGGATTCTTAACGTC
>NZ_JBKFPH010000013.1:0-118898 GCF_046567715.1 Salmonella sp. 741265116_PST
TATACCCAAAATAATTCGAGTTGCTTAAAGGCGGCAAGGGAGTGAGTCCCCAGGAGCATAGATAACTATGTGACTGGGGTGAGCGACAAATCTGCCGGGAGCAGATTTGAACGTCGCGTGCGACGGCCCGTCAGGGCGAGGCCCATGGATGGGCCGAGTAATCCGTAGCCAACACATAAGCGACTTGAAGTATGAAGGGTATATATAACCAAGCTGAAACAGAACCTTACCAGCCAGCGATATCAGTTCAGGATTTTCAGGATAAAAACGCAGTAACGGCAAAAATACCGCCTCACCGATAATGCTCCGGCTATTAGCATGGTTTGGGCGCAATCCCCAGATATTCTGATAAGTGACCGGCACGACCTGTCCATTCATGCTTGTGTTACCGATATACAGCATAATATGCCCTGGAATATAGACCAGCGTAGTAAACGGTTTTCCGTATCTGGTGAGATAATCGATCCGCATTTGGGGATTTTTATGACTAAGAGCCTATCCCACCAGGCGTTATTGGCGCAGCCAGTTTGGATACGGACAGCGCGCAAAAAACGGAGCGTACACGTAGTACGTGAGGATTTTGAGCACTGCCCAGGACCAAAATGGCAAGTAAAATAGCCCTAATGGGATAGGCTCTAAGATCGACTACCCGTCCAGCAGCTTCTACCTGCGCGGATGAATGTCTGGCCAGGAATATGCCAAACGGCATTAACAGGCTGC
The DNA here is from genome assembly GCF_046567715.1 of Salmonella sp. 741265116_PST. Taxonomy (NCBI): domain Bacteria; kingdom Pseudomonadati; phylum Pseudomonadota; class Gammaproteobacteria; order Enterobacterales; family Enterobacteriaceae; genus Salmonella; species Salmonella sp. 741265116_PST. The sequence goes on from NZ_JBKFPH010000013.1 coordinate 721, forward strand.
GGACTTCGGCTGAACAATCATTATAAAAGTTAAAATTTCCCCAACCGTAGGGGGCGCCGTGCATTGCTTTTATTAGCACGGCGATATTTTCCACGGCATAGCCGTAAACTCGTTACCGCTTAGCCAGACCCAATGGATAAACGCGCGACCGTTGCTGTCGCGAACTGGCGCCGCAATCAGAAACTGGCCCGCCCGTTGATGTCGGAACGGTAAAATAGTGCCCGGCCGCCCGGTGAAATAATAGACGCCTGCGGCATGGACAGAAACCGGCGCGTTGATAAATGCCCCCAGTTGCTTGTGAGCAAGTAAAACCCACTGTGTTATAAATTTCTGATCCGCACTGGCAATATCTTCACTATGAACTCAGCCTGTTACCGCTGGTGAAACGACATATTGCCAGCGTTGGTCTTTGTTCTCCGTCAGCGTATAGACCGGCGTACCGGGACGCAGCGAAGACATTTGTAAATTATCAAACGGGTACCCCTCGCCCGCCTGACGGGGATCGTTAAAGAGCGGATCATCCGTTGGCAGCGCTCTGACTAAACTTTCTCTGACCATAATGCCTCGCCGGGAGGCATGATAGATATTGTCAATCTGCGTATCCGTATTCCCTCTAACTCCCGCTTTCCAGTGAGAGGTATAAAGTCTGAAGTTTTCCCCCCAATAAGCACTGCCGTTGCTAAGAAACTGCTTAATACTGGCATCCCGCGCCTGTGCTGCGCTTTTTTTCAGCAACGCGGTAATATAAAAACTATTCCACGGCGAGTGAGCTTCACTGTCCATTCCGAAATAATGAGATTTTAGTGCGCTAAAGTAGCGTTGTTGGGTTGCACTATCAATAACCGGAATAGTGTAATCAGCCGAGTCCGGAGGTATCCATTTATCAACCGACTGTGAATAATCCGCTAACGGAAAGCGTGTTTTGTCGGGTCAATATAGCTCCCTGCGAGAATTTCATATTTGGCTGTTGATCGGCAGGTCGTCTGGTGGCAAGCGGTGAGGCACAATGGCATCAATAAAACGACCCAGGTTTTCTTTTGCATCATCATCGCCATAAAACGGGGAAAGCATAATATAGAGACTGACCAAAACCACCATTCACGAAACCCGAAATTATCTATAGTTGACCCGTTATTAAGACAATATTGCAAAACGTGATTAAAGCATGATGCGGATCACATTACCTTGCGATGAATATTAGCCCGCTATCTACCTTTAATTAAATTGTACAGAAAATACCCCTGAACAGTTATATACTCGTTTAATCTGCATAAATACTCCACTGACCCGCCCCTGTTTTTTTCAGACAATACATACTGTAGCGCGTCAGTTCTACTGTTTTTATATACTCGGCAAAATCATTTGCATCGACGTAGCCAATAAAATTACGCGCATCACATGTCGAAGAGGAAAGCTCACCTGGAAGAGAGTAGGTTACGATTGCACTATCAGGCTCATGCAAAATAAAAAAAAGTAGAAAAGTGCAACCTACAATCCCAATATTAATGAAGCTAATAAATAATTTTGCATTATCGGTATATTTCACTGGCAGACCTACTCTCTTTAATAAAGCAGGCATAAAACATATCAGCATTTTTTATAGAGATTAATGGATTTTATCGGCTGATTTACCCGACGTTTAGTATTTACCAGGCATAAGTTCTTGCGGGTCGGTAGCACGATAACTACTGTACTGGCAGAAATGCCGCTACCGGTGTTTTTTTACTGTGTATCGCGCTGGAGAGTTCACGCTCGCGGTCGGCATACAAACTGAAGGCACAAAAAAACCACCCGTAGGTGGTTTCACGACACTGCTTATTGCTTTGATTATTCTTGTCTTTCCCATGGTACCCGGAGCGGGACTTGAACCCGCACAGCGCGAACGCCGAGGGATTTTAAATCCCTTGTGTCTACCGATTCCACCATCCGGGCTCGGGAAAAATTGGAGGCGCGTTCCGGAGTCGAACCGGACTAGACGGATTTGCAATCCGCTACATAACCGCTTTGTTAACGCGCCAAATTTTTTTGGCTTTCAGCCAGCATCCGCTTTACGCCAATGCTTTTAAACTGGAGCGGGAAACGAGACTCGAACTCGCGACCCCGACCTTGGCAAGGTCGTGCTCTACCAACTGAGCTATTCCCGCAGTATCAAGCAACTTTGTTAATCACTTGATTTTGTTATCGTCTGGCAATCAGTGCTGCCGTTCGATGCGTTGCATTCTACTTACCTGACGCACTGAGTCAACGATATTTTTCGTCACTCACGATCGTTTGCTGAAATTTGCGGCGAAACGATCACTGATCAAGCAAATCTCCGCGTGCAGCGCTCAAATATTGCAACATGGACCACAACGTTAGTACCGCTGCGACAAAGAAAAGCGCGATCCCGGCATACTCTACCCAGATATTCGGACGCCACAAGAGCCACGCCAGCGCCACCATCTGCGCGGTAGTTTTGACTTTACCGATCCAGGAGACCGCTACACTACTGCGTTTGCCCAGCTCCGCCATCCATTCACGCAGAGCAGAGATAATAATTTCGCGGGCTATCATCGTCGCCGCAGGTAACGTCACCCACCAGCTATGATAATGCTCGGTGACCAGCACCATGGCGATCGCCACCAGCACCTTGTCGGCGACGGGGTCGAGGAAAGCGCCGAAACGCGTACTCTGGTTCCAGCGTCGCGCCAGAAAGCCGTCAAACCAGTCGGTAATAGCGGCAATACAGAAAATCAGCGCGCTGACCATCGGCGCCCAGGCGAACGGCAAATAAAACACCACGACAAAGAATGGAATCAGGATGACGCGAAACAGCGTGAGCAACGTAGGGATATTAAATTGCATAGTGACGGGTAACTATCTGTTGTCAGTGAAATTACCCCTATGTTGCTACAGTGGCCTCAATGTTTCAACGACCAGAAGATCTTTTCTGCCAGACCTTGCGAAATACCCGGCACTTTTGCAATTTCTTCTACGCTGGCGTTACGTAGTCCTTGCAAACCGCCCATATATTTCAGCAGCATCTGGCGACGTTTAGGTCCAACGCCTTCAATAGTTTCCAGCGTACTGGTATTTTTAACCTTCGCGCGTTTTTTACGGTGCCCGCCGATCGCGTGATCGTGCGACTCATCGCGAATATGCTGAATAACATGCAGCGCCGGCGAGTCCGGCGGCAGGCTAAACCCCTCGCCTTCTGGTTCAAAAAAGAGTGTTTCCAGACCAGCCTTTCTGTCCGCGCCTTTGGCGACGCCGAGCAGCAAAGGGCGATGCTTATCCCAGGGAACATCCAGCTCAGCGAAAACGGCTTTCGCCTGGGCGAGCTGCCCTTTTCCGCCGTCGATCAGAATAACGTCCGGAATCTTACTTTCTTCTATGGCCTTGCCATAACGCCGACGTAGCACCTGATTCATCGCCGCGTAGTCATCACCCGGCGTGATGCCCGCGATATTATAACGACGATACTCGGCGCGTAACGGCCCGTTAGCGTCAAATACCACACAGGATGCGACCGTTTGCTCCCCCATGGTATGGCTGATGTCAAAACATTCCATCCGCTTGATCGCAGGAAGTTTTAATACCGCCGCCAGCGCAGTCAAACGCTGCGTGATGGTGGACTGCTGCGAGAGTTTAGTGATTAAGGCCGTTGCCGCGTTGGTCCGCGCCAGCTTGAGATAACGGGCGCGATCGCCGCGCGGTTTTGTCTGGACATGAATACGCCGTCCGGCAAGTTCCGACAACGAGTCGGCCAACAGCGTTTTATCACTAAGATTAAAATCGAGCAGTATCTCGCCCGGTAGCGTGCGCATCTGGCTACCCTGCAGGTAAAACTGCCCGACAAAGGTTTCCACCACTTCGCCCAGTTCCGTACCACCAGGCACTTTTGGAAAATAGCTGCGGCTACCCAGCACCTTACCCTGGCGAATAAACAGCACATGCACACAGGCCATACCCGCATCAAAAGCCACGCCGATAACGTCGAGATCGTCGCCCGCATTGGAGACAAACTGTCTCTCCGTGACCCGGCGTACCGCCTGGATCTGATCGCGAATACGCGCCGCCTCTTCAAATGCCAGATCCTGGCTGGCCTTTTCCATCCGGGCAATCAGCTGTGTTAAGACCTGGTCGTCCTTGCCGGACAAAAACAACCGGACATACTCCACCTGTTGCGTGTACTCCTCCTCGCTGACCAGTCCGGCAACGCATGGGCCTAAGCAGCGGCCAATCTGGTATTGCAGGCAAGGACGCGAGCGGTTGCGATACACGCTGTTTTCGCACTGGCGGATAGGGAAAATTTTCTGTAACAGCGCCAGCGTTTCCCGCACGGCATAGCCATTAGGAAATGGACCGAAGTACTCGCCTTTCGCATGTTTGGCGCCACGGTGCATCGCCAGACGCGGATGGGTATCGCCGCTCAGAAAAATAAAAGGATAGGATTTATCATCACGTAACAACACGTTGTAACGCGGTTGATACAACTTGATGTAATTATGCTCAAGCAGCAGCGCTTCCGTTTCGGTATGCGTTACCGTGACATCAATGTGTTGAATTTGCGCAACTAGCGCTTCAGTTTTACGCGAAGCCAGGTTGCTGCGAAAGTAGCTGGAAAGACGCTTTTTCAGGTCTTTTGCTTTACCGACATAAATAACCGTACCGCCGGCGTCATACATACGATAGACGCCGGGTTGGCTGGTAACGGTTTTCAAAAACGCTTTTGCGTCAAACATTTCACTCACTGGCTTGTTAACGTCTCCGCATTACACAGGCCATGGCGGATTGCCAGGTGAGTCAGCTCAACATCACCATGAATGTTTAATTTACTGAACATACGATAGCGATAGCTGTTCACCGTTTTAGGACTGAGATTCAGCTGTTCTGAAATCTCATTGACCTTCTGACCCTTGGTGATCATCAGCATAATCTGCAACTCGCGTTCAGACAAACTGGCGAACGGCGTTTCCGTTTTTGCAGGCTCGATCTGACTGAGCGCCATCTGCTGAGCGATATCGGAGGCGATATAACGTTGTCCGGAATACACCGAACGAATAGCGCTCACCACCTCCTGAGGCGCAGCGCCTTTGCTGAGATAGCCAGCTGCGCCAGCCTGCATCACTTTGGCGGGCAACGGGTTCTCCGTATGGACGGTCAGCATGATCACTTTGATATCCGCTGTCGATCGGGCAATTTTACGCGTCGCCTCAAGGCCGCCAATACCGGGCATGTTCATATCCATCAGCACGACGTCAACGGCGTTAGTACGGCACCATTTTACCGCATCCTCTCCGCAGCACGCTTCACCGACAACTTTAATGCCCTTTATATCTTCAAGAATGCGTCGTATCCCTGCGCGCACCAGTTCGTGGTCATCAACAAGAAGAACGTTGATCAAAGGAATATCTCCAGAATAGGGATAACGCTACTGATAGTTAATCGTCCTTATATTAGCTGGTTTTATCTCAACTTTGAAACGTAAAAAAACACCGGGTATTCGATTTTGCTCTCGTTTTTGGAAATTATGTTGTACGTCATGCGGAAACTGCCAACGTTGTCGCCCCTTCTGGCGGCGCTGTTCCGGGCTGTCATTTCATAATGGTGACAAAAATTTCACGTTCCGCTGTCTAAACACTAATTAGGGAATCAACTTTGTAACAATAATTAACGAATGAAATACGCGTAATAAACAAAGAATGAAGAAAATATATGCATCGCGCGGCAACGTTTATTTTGTGGGTAAACCTTCCGCTTCTTGATCAAAAAACAACCACTGCTATTTTTAGCGTAGCTTATGGTATACTCCGCCGCCTTAACATCTGCTATCGCACATTTTCACTGAAACATAACGAGGAAAATAAATGAGTACGCCTGATTTTTCCACCGCTGAGAATAATCAAGAACTGGCTACTGAAGTCAACTGCCTGAAAGCCATGTTAACGCTGATGCTGCAGGCGATGGGCCAGGCCGATGCAGGGCGCGTGATTCTTAAAATGGAAAAACAGATCGCGCAGATGGATGATGAAGCACAAGCGGCGGTATTTTCCAGTACGGTTAAGCAAATTAAACAGGCTTACCGCCAGTAGTAAAAAACCGGCTGTTAGCATCGCTTTCAGCCGGTTTCGCGTCTGGCGCGAAGCATCGTCAGCACGTCATATCAGACCTGTCGCCGCAGCGTAGCAGGCAATCTGTGTTTTATTTGGCGCATTGAATTTCTTCTGCATGTTTTTCTGATGGAAGTTAACGGTATTTTCAGAAATCGACAGAATAATGGCGATCTCCGATGAGGTCTTCCCTTCCGCCGTCCACTTCAGAATCTCTTTCTCACGTTTACTGAAACGCATCTCAGGCGCCATCACCGTGTCGTCTTCAAGTCTTGTCAGCGCCGAAAGACTCTCCCGCGCCAGCAGTTGCAACCTCAGTTCCACTTCATCGTAGGTAAATGAGGAGCAGCGTAAACTGCTACGGGAAACAGATAAAAAGCCCAGCGCCCGGTTCGGCAACATCACACACTGGGTTACGCCTCTGCGTAATCCGAAACGCTGAGCGGCATCCCACATTGCCTGCGCTTCATGAAATAGCACGTCATCCCAATGTAAATGACCCTGCCTGAAATTTTCCGGCTTTAATACCGGATCGATCGCAAAATAGTTTTCGGACTGGTAATGCGTTACCCACGCCGGAGGATAAGTGGTACGAAGCGATATTTTAGGCCGGGTAAAGGGGACGGGATGACGAACACACAGGGCATAATAATCAAATTCCAGCCGCTGTGTCTGATATTGCAATTCAGTATAAACATCCTCTGCTGCCGCCATCTCCTGAAAGCGTAACAACATTGCGCGTCGCCAGGTGAAGAAATCATTTTCCTGCATATTTTATGGTCACGCCTTTGATATTGATAATCATTATTATGAATGACTTAAATTAACACATAAATAGCGTTTATATATAAGAAATATCGGACGAAACGTAGAATACTTGAGCGGCATTACAGTTTTTCGGCTTCCGCCAGAGAGCGAGGTTAATAATCTGGCAGAATGACTTCATAATTATTCATTGCGCTCGCCCAAGGCGCGGCTAATTCGGGCGAGCGTTGAAAAGGTATTATTTCACTAAAAATTTCTCAAGGAACTGGCGGGTACGCGGATGCTGAGGATCGGCGAACAAGGTTTTCGCCGGCCCCTGCTCAACGATTTGCCCCTGATCCATAAATATTGCCCGGTCAGCCACGTCACGCGCAAAGCTCATTTCGTGAGTGACGATCACCATCGTGCGCTTTTCCTGCGCCAGCTGGCGAATCGTATTAAGCACCTCGCCGACTAATTCAGGATCAAGCGCCGACGTGGGCTCATCAAACAGAATCACTTCCGGGCGCATCGCCAGCGCACGCGCAATCGCCACGCGCTGCTGTTGCCCGCCCGACAGGCGGCGCGGATAACGGGTCTCTTTACCGGCCAACCCGACTTTGGCTAACAGTTCCCGCGCCAGCGCCGTCGCCTCGGCTTTCGGCTCTCCCTTTACAATCACCGGACCTTCAATGATATTTTCCAGCACGGTACGATGCGGGAACAGGTTAAAACTCTGAAAGACAAAGCCGACATGCTGACGTAGCTGGCGAATCAACCCTTTTTGCTGGCTGAATGGGCGGGCGGTATCGATGATAATATCGCCCACTTTAATGGTGCCCGCTTCCGGTTGTTCCAGCAGGTTAATGCAGCGTAATAACGTTGTTTTCCCTGAGCCGCTCGGACCGATAATGGCGACGACTTCTCCGGGCTCCACCTCAAGGTCGATACCGTGCAGCACCGTTTGACCATGAAATTTTTTGACCAGGTTGGTGACTTCGATCGCACTCATTTTGGCTCTCTCTCCTGGCGGTTAAGCTGGTTTTCAAAATAGTTTTGCAGTGCCGATAAGACGGTCGCCATTACCCAGTAGATTAACGACGCGGCCAGATACATGGTAAACACCTCCAGCGTTCGCGAGGTAATTAACTGCGCCTGGCGGAACAACTCCGGCACCTGGATCGTCGCGGCGAGCGACGTATCTTTCACCAGGCTGATAAAGCTGTTGCTCAACGGCGGAAGCGCAACGCGAGCGGCCTGCGGCAAAATAGCGCGACGTAGCGTTTGCCACGGCGTCATGCCAATGCTCGCCGCCGCTTCCCATTGTCCCTTGTCGATAGCCGAGATCGCCGCGCGCAGCGTCTCGGACGTGTAAGCCGCGGTATTGAGCGATAAACCAATCATCGCCGCCGGGATAGGGTCCAGCTCAATACCAAATTGCGGAAGGCCGTAATAGATCATAAATAACTGGGCGATAAGCGGCGTACCGCGAAAAATCGAGATATAAAAGCGCGCCAGCCAGCGAACCGGCCATAGCGGAGACATCCGCATCAGCGCCAGCACAAATCCCAGCAGCAGACCAAAAAACATACCGCCAATACTCAGTTGCAGGGTAAAGACGGCACCTTTAAGCAAATACGGCAGCGATTCAATAACCAGTTGGATACTTTCTTGCATTCGCGTTGATTACCTGGAGGTTATACATGAGGATGGTAGGCAAACAGCGCAGGCGCCCCACCGGTGTGAATAAAGAGAATCGGCCCGTCATCGTTAAAGCGTTTCTGGCTGATGCCGTCTATCAGACCCGCCATCGCTTTGCCGGTATATACCGGATCCAGCAGCACCCCCTCCAGGCTCGCCAGCAGTTTCACCGCCTCCATCCCCGCGTCATTTGGCACGCCGTACCCCGGGGCAAAATAGTCATCCCATAAATGAATATCCGCCGTCGCCGTCAGCGCCAGCTGACCGGCAATAGCCTGCTGTAAGGCAATCACTTTGGGTTTCTGCTCGGCGACAGAACGTGAAACGGTCACGCCAATCAGTTCGACATCCGGCATCAGATGTTCCAGCCCGACAGCTAACCCGGCGTGCGTTCCGGCGCTGCCGGAGGCCACCACCACTGAAGAGAGCCCGACGACCTCTTCACACTGCTGGGCGATTTCCAGGGCGCTCTCTACGTATCCCATTGCCCCCAGCGCGCTGGAGCCGCCGACCGGAATCACATAGGGCCTGAACCCTTGCGCTTCAATGCGCGTCGCCAGCGTTTGCAGCTGCGCATCCGGATCGGTCAGCGCATCGCACATCTCAATTTGCGTATTAAATAAATCCAGTAACAGGCGATTACCATTCGTCAGGTAATTTTCCGCGGTGGTACCGATTGGATTTTCCAGCAAAGCGACGCAATGCAGCCCCAATTTGGCCGCGACCGCCGCCGTCTGACGGACATGGTTCGACTGAATCGCCCCTGCGGTTATCAGCGTATCCGCCCCTTCTCGCAGCGCGTCGGCCACCAGAAACTCCAGCTTACGCAGTTTATTGCCGCCCATTGCAATGGGCGTAACGTCATCGCGCTTAATGTAAATCTCACGGCCAAGAAAATCAGACAATCGCGGCAGGTATTCGAGCGGGGTCGGCGCGCCGATAAACTCCAGGCGAGGAAAGCGCGTTAAGTGATGTAGTGGCATTGAGCCTCCGGTAACGTTGTGGTGTGTTCTTTTTATTATGCACGTTGATCTAACGGAAATAAAAAAGGCGCCGATTCACGCGCCTCCGTTTGCTGACATAGTATGAGGTTGATATTGCCCGGCGGCGCACTGCCTGCCGGGCAACGTAGAGCATTATTGGGTCACGTCAGCGCCAAACCATTTTTCAGAGAGCGCTTTTAAGGTGCCATCTTTTTGCATTTCCGCAATGGCGTTATCTACCGCCTTCAGCAAGTCTTCGTTGCCTTTACGTAACGCAACGCCGGACTCCTGACGCGAAAACGCATCACCGGTGACGGCCAGCGTACCTTTGGTTTTTTTCACCAGATCCAGCGCCGCCAGACGATCGACTAAAATCGCGTCAATACGGCCTACGCGCAGATCCTGGTATTTTGTAGGATCATCGTCATAAGTACGGATATCCACGCCCTGAACATGTTGACGTAGCCACTCTTCATAGTTAGTCCCCAGCCCAACGCCGACTTTTTTGCCCTGCAGATCGGCCGCCGTTTTGATCGTGCCTTCATTGCCTTTTTTCACCAGCGCCTGAACGCCGGAGATAGTGTAAGGCGTAGAGAAATCATATTTTTTCTTACGGACGTCTGAAATCGTGACCTGGTTTATCACTACATCAATGCGTTTAGCGTCCAGCGACGCCAGTATTCCGTCCCATTTGGTCGGCTTCAACGACGCTTTAACGCCCAGATGTTTTGCCAACGCCTCGGCGAAATCGACTTCAAAACCGGTTAATTTGCCGTCTTCGCCCTGAAAGCTAAACGGCGGATAGGTACCTTCCAGCCCTACCAGCAGCGTGCCGCGTTCTTTAACTTTGTTCAGCAAACCCTCATCGGCAAAGCTCTTCGCGCTCATTCCCGCCACCAGCGCTACAGCCATTACTCCCATCAGTGCCTGACGTCCCAGCAGTGCTAATTTCATAGTAACCCCGAATATTGCCGTTAATGACCATAGACTGTGTCCCGCCATGGCGCATCGTCACGTCTCGCGAACCTTTGGGGGACTCAGCCTAATGTAGAAGGTTTGCCACGTTTCACCAACACGACTCTGCTACATCTTATGCTTTTTTAATATATATCAGAACTGGCGGTAAAGGGGGATTTCTGTCTGGGCGCAATCTGCTGATGCGCTTTATATTGCTGGTATTTACGTAGTGCGATACGGTAATTACTGGTGCTGGTTTCCGGCAACCATGGCGCCAGGCTTTCATCGAGAAAACCGTCCTGCAGCAGATCGTGGGAAATGTTTTGCTCGCTGAGGTAATTGCCAAGACGTCGTAAACGCACGACATATTCCCGCACCGTGCCATGGCTCATCTCGGTTTGTTCAAACAAATACTGTTTGAAACCGATAATATCGAAAAAATCACTCTGCTTTTTGCAGTGCAAATCGCCGCAAAAGCGACACAGCGCCACCCACTCCTTCTGCTCCCGCTGCCAGGCAGCGTCGTCAAGTAGCATATCCAGCTGTGAAATAGCGATTTTATTAACGATCTTGCCACGGCGAACCAGCGTAATGCGGTCGAGCAGTTTGTGACAATGCGCGCAATGCGTCTGGCTGTGTTTAAAGTCTTTAAGATAGCGGCTCAAGGGCCGCCTTTTAGGTTGCTGCACCGTCATGAGAACTCCTGGTAGTCTATACGTTGTGCGGCACTTTTCGGGTGCGACCATGCGCGACCTATAACTTACCCAGTTTGGTGCGTAATCGTTTGATGGCCTGACTATGCAACTGGCTGACCCGCGATTCGCCAACTTCCAGTACCGCGCCAATCTCTTTGAGATTGAGCTCTTCCTGGTAATACAGCGTTAACACCAGTTGCTCGCGTTCCGGCAGCGATTCAATCGCATCCATTACCCGCTGTCGCAGGTCGCCCTCCAGCAGTTGATGTAACGGGTTTTCCTGTTGATGTTCTTCAGTCACCAGTTCGATGCTATCGCCATGCTCTTCCCGCCACTCATCGTAAGAGAAAAGTTGGCTGTTGTTGGTATCGAGCAACATCTGACGATACTCCGCAACAGGAATGCCAAGACGTTCCGCCACTTCGGTTTCCGTCGCATTACGCCCCAGTTCCTGCTCCAGTTGTCCCATCGCCTGCGCCACTTCGCGGGCATTACGCCGGACGCTACGCGGCACCCAATCGCGGCTGCGTAATTCATCCAGCATCGCCCCACGAATACGCTGCACTGCGTAAGTGGTAAATGCCGTTCCTTGCAAAGCGTCATATCGGTCGACCGCATTTAATAACCCGATGCCGCCCGCTTGTAGCAGATCGTCCAGTTCCACGCTCGCCGGCAATCGCACCTGCAGGCGCAATGCTTCGTGACGCACCAGCGGTACATAACGCTGCCACAGCGAGTGTTTATCCATTACACCTTCAGCGGTATACAGTGAATTCACGATAAACAGCCCTGCGTTAAATGAGTTATCGGCATGATTATCCGTTTCTACAGAGGGTTCTATCGAAGGAATAAGGCTATAAAAGAAGGGTTATTTCACTTATGTAACCTGTAGCGCCTTTTTAGCGGCTCAAAGAGCAGAATAAAATCAGCCAGATAGGATAAACGGGATGCGCAAAAGCCCACCCCGAACAAAACTATGTCAGAAGATGAATCATCGACAGATCGTCGCCAGTACGCACCGTTTCTATATGGCGATGAAAATTCTTCGCCACCTCACTGTTATGCTGGCTGCGGGAGTGAAAACTATACACAATATTAGTAACGTCATCCCACTCAAGCCGCCCGCGCTCATACACGCTGGCTGCCGTTAATAGCTTAATAAAGGCATATTCCGCCACGATAATATACAGCGCGCGTAACGGGTCGACATTCGGCTGGTTGGGGAAATTATTTTCCCAAATTTTATAGAGAATTAAATTTCTGAAGGCCCAGTTCTTCTGCTGCTCATCCGCCTGTAAACAGCGCGCAAATGAGGACTCAATATCGCTCACCTTCTGCTCCATTGAAACGCCCTCTTCCGCCGTCAGCACCCGCAGAAGGCACTGGATGTAGTGATCGAGGACATAGCTTCCTCTGCTCGGTGGGAGCGCCCTGAAATAATCCTGCATCAACAGTACCAGGGATGTTTTGAATTTCTTATCCGGCGTAATATTAGCGAGTTCCTGAGTTAACGAACCGGACTGCAGCTGGGAAACTAACGTGCCATACACTTGCTCAATCTCCCCTAATGCAGCGTCATCAATCCGGGGAAACTTCTGCACATACATTACAAACTTGATCAACGCGTATAATGCCGCATCCGGATTGCTGGCAGCATGGTTAATCAAACTCAGGCAAAACAAGTTAAGTAGTTTTTGCTGTGGGGAGAATAGCGGCGCGGTATTGTACTTCTGCTGAATGATCGCCTTTTCATTGAGTGTTACCGCATCGGGGTCGTTTAAAAGATGAGCTGTCACTTCCGGGCAGGCAAGGCTTAGAGAATGTCGTACCTCGTTTTTATAAGTATGGAACACCCGCGGAAACGTAGTGCAGGTATAACTTAATGCTTTAGCTCCCAGTGTTTTTTGTACCCTGCACAAACGATCGTCATCCAGATAAGGGCAGCTTCCTGTCCCAGATGGTAATTTAATCTCCCCCCAGTTATTTGGGTCTTTCTTTAAAAGAATAATACTATTTTTGGCAATCTCTCTGATGGTTACATCCTTGCTGGTAAGGTACTTTTTGACCGTCGTCTTATCCAGCGTGATTTTCCAGCCCTTACAACAGTGGTCGCGGCAGGCCGAGCCAGAACAGGAAAAGCGGGTGACAAAGGCAGGTTCAGTGACGGTGATTTCTTTCATTACACAGGCTCCGGAATTAAAAAAGGCAGCTTTCGCTGCCTTGATTGTGTACCACGTGTCGGTGAATCAATCGCCGGATTAACGCAGTAAAGAGAGGACGTTTTGCGGAACCTGGTTAGCCTGCGCCAGAACGGAAGTACCAGCCTGCTGCAGAATCTGCGCGCGAGACATGTTGGAGACTTCGGTCGCGTAGTCGGAATCTTCGATACGGCTACGTGCAGAAGACAGGTTGTTGACGGTGTTGCCCAAGTTAGTGATGGCAGATTCAAAACGGTTCTGCACCGCACCCAACTGGCTACGGAAAGCGTCAACGGTTTTAAGCGCATCATCGATTTTTGCCAGCGGATCAACGTTTGCAGCCAAGTCTACGGCAGTACCCTCTGTTGTTTTACCGTCCGCGGCAAACGTGACAGATTTGAAAGTTGCATTTCCGTCTTTATCTAAGGTTTGGATAGCATAGAGATCTTTACCCTTATCATCTTTATATTTCACTAAAGACTGATCGGCTTTTAGATCTGCTCCATCAAATTTCACTTCACGTGATAAGGTAGTTACTGCTGACGGAGTCCCCGCAGTTGCAGTTACATCTTTATCCGAATCAAAACTAATTTTACCCGTTGTCGTATCTACGGTAGCTGCATAGTATTTAGCCGTCGCAGTAACATCTTTGACAAAGTAATTACCTTTATCATCTTTTGTCAGAGATAATTTATCTGCAGCCGGACCACCAGTTGTTTTTGCGTTATCGAAATCAGCTGCCGCAATTTTTACATCACCAACTACCGAGGCTCCAGAGCTTACAGTGGTTGCGATTCCTTTAGTCACATCTAATTTATCTAAGCCCAGCTCAGTTTTATCGATTTTCTGAAGATCGATTGTGATAGTTTCGCCGTCATTCGCCCCAACCTGAATGGTCAGCTGTCCATCCTGGCTTAATACTTTTTTCCCGTTAAAATCGGTTTGTTCCGCGACACGGTTAATTTCGTTCAGGCGCTGATCGATTTCATCCTGGATGGATTTAAGATCGGAACCAGAGTTTGAGCCGTTCGCTGCCTGGACAGACAGTTCGCGCACACGCTGCAGGTTGTTGTTGATTTCGTTCAACGCGCCTTCAGTGGTCTGCGCAATGGAAATACCGTCGTTCGCATTACGGGAAGCCTGAGACAGACCTTTAATGTTAGACGTGAAACGGTTAGCAATCGCCTGACCTGCCGCATCGTCTTTCGCGCTGTTGATACGCAGACCGGAAGACAGACGCTCGATAGCGGTACCCAGAGCAGACTGGGATTTGTTCAGGTTATTCTGGGTCAACAGCGACAGGCTGTTTGTATTAATGACTTGTGCCATGATCTTTTCCTTATCAATTACAACTTGATGTTATTGGGCTGTTGCCCACGGTTTCTCACCGTAACCCTTGTATCGGCACCTGAATTTCGAACTTTAGAAAATTTTTCACTTCCCCCGATCTTTTTCTTAGCCTGCGAAATAGCCGCTTTATACATCATTATTCCGCGCATTATTTTTATAAAATTATCATTAAACTTTACCTCCAGATTGCCGATAACGCGCTTAACTACTGTTTGCAATCAAAAGGAATCAGGTATGGCTTCATTTTCATCATTGGGCGTTGGTTCAGGCTTACCACTAGATACGTTGCTGACAAACCTGACTATTGCTGAAAAAAAGCGCTTAAACCCGATCACTCAGCAACAAACCGATAATACTGCTCGCTTAACCGCATACGGTACGTTGAAAAGCGCCCTGGAAAAATTCCAGACCGCGAATAGCGCGTTAAACAAAGCTGAACTGTTCAGAAGCAGTAACGTCACTAGCAGCACTGAAGATCTGAAAGTATCCACTGAAGCAGGCGCCGCGCCCGGGATTTACACGATTAGCGTGTCGCAATTGGCTCAGGCTCAGTCGTTAAGCACGACGACGAAAATAGCCTCAACGAAAGAAGCGTTGGGTGACGCCGCTGCCACACGTACCATTAAAATTGAACAGCCTGGCCGTAAAGAGCCGCTGGAGATTACGCTTAATAAAGATCAGACCTCGCTAGATGACATCAGCAAAGCGATTAACGATACAGATAGCGGCATTTCAGCCAGTATTGTTAAGGTTAAAGAGGGGGAATATCGCTTAGTTTTGACGGCTGCAGAGGGACTGGAAAATAAAATGACCGTCTCCGTGGAAGGAGATAGCAAACTAAACGATTTGCTGGCCTATGATAGCAATACTGGTACTGGAGAGATGGAAGAGTTAGTCAGCGCACAGAATGCAAAACTAACGATGAACGGTATTGATATAGAACGTCCGAGCAACAAAATTACCGATGCACCTCAGGGGGTTACGCTTGAGCTGACTAAAAAAGTTACCGACGTGCGGGTCACCGTTACCAAGAGTAATGAAAAAGCGACTGAAGCGATTAAAGGCTGGGTCGATGCCTATAATTCTCTTATTGATACATTCAATACGCTCACCAAATATAAAGAAGTAGACCCCGGCGCGGAAACTCAGGACAAGGACAATGGCGCGCTGATAGGCGATAGCGTAGTTCGTACAATTCAAACAGGAATTCGCGCTCAGTTTGCTAATGGCGGTAGTACTGGCGCATTTAAAACGCTTAATGAAATTGGTATTTCATCTGACGGTACGACTGGCAAACTAAAAATTGATGATACCAAGCTTAAAAAAGCGCTGGATGAAAATACCGCCTCTGTGCGCGAGTTATTAGTGGGCGATGGTAAAGAAACGGGCATCACCACCAAAATTGCCACCGAAGTGAAAAGTTATCTGGCGGATGACGGTATTATCGACAATGCTCAGGATAGCATTAACGCCACGCTGAAAAAACTGACCAAGCAATACCTGGCTGTTAGCGCCAGTATTGATGACACCGTTGCCCGTTACAAAGCACAGTTTTCGCAGCTGGATACCATGATGAATAAACTGAATAACACCAGTACTTATCTAAGTCAGCAGTTTACTGCTATGAACAAGTCCTGATAACAGAGGTCACCATGTACACCGCGAGCGGTATCAAAGCTTATGCGCAAGTCAGCGTGGAAAGCGCCGTGATGAGCGCCAGCCCGCACCAGTTGATTGAAATGTTATTTGATGGCGCGAATAGCGCTCTGGTGCGCGCTCGCCTGTTTTTAGAACAGGGCGATGTTGTCGCGAAAGGTGAAGCGTTAAGCAAAGCCATCAATATTATCGATAACGGTCTGAAAGCCGGCCTCGATCAGGAAAAAGGCGGTGAGATTGCGACGAATCTTTCCGAACTATACGACTATATGATTCGCCGTTTACTGCAGGCTAATTTGCGTAACGACGCTCAGGCCATCGAAGAAGTGGAAGGGTTACTCAGCAATATTGCAGAAGCCTGGAAGCAGATTTCACCGAAAGCATCTTTCCAGGAGTCTCGTTAATGACCTCAACCGTGGAGTTTATCAACCGTTGGCAGCGTATTGCGCTGCTCAGTCAGTCGCTACTTGAACTTGCGCAGCGAGGTGAATGGGATCTCTTACTGCAACAAGAGGTCTCCTATCTGCAAAGTATTGAAACGGTGATGGAAAAGCAAACTCCACCGGGTATTACGCGTAGTATTCAGGATATGGTCGCCGGGTACATCAAACAAACGCTGGATAATGAGCAGCTCCTGAAAGGGCTGCTGCAACAGCGACTGGATGAACTCAGCAGTTTGATCGGACAATCCACCCGCCAAAAATCACTCAACAACGCTTATGGCCGTCTTTCCGGTATGTTACTCGTGCCAGACGCGCCTGGCGCCTCATAATATTTTCCCGTCTCGTATGAAAATTCTTCCATACTCCAGAGGTCGGCTAAACGACTTCTGGAGCACGGAAGATGAAAAACCCCACGTTATTGCAGTACTTCCACTGGTATTATCCCGACGGCGGTAAACTCTGGCCTGAGCTGGCGGAACGTGCTGATGGGCTGAATGATATCGGTATCAATATGGTCTGGCTACCGCCCGCCTGTAAAGGCGCCTCCGGCGGCTATTCCGTTGGCTATGATACCTACGACCTGTTTGACCTCGGCGAATTTGACCAAAAAGGAACTATCGCGACAAAGTACGGCGATAAACGCCAGTTACTGACGGCGATAGACGCGCTCAAAAAAAATAATATTGCGGTGCTGCTCGACGTCGTCGTGAACCACAAAATGGGCGCAGACGAAAAAGAACGTATTCGCGTTCAGCGCGTGAATCAGGATGACCGCACGCAAATCGATGACAACATCATTGAATGCGAAGGCTGGACGCGCTACACCTTCCCTGCCCGCGCGGGCCAGTATTCCAACTTTATTTGGGACTATCACTGTTTCAGCGGCATTGATCACATCGAGAATCCCGACGAAGACGGCATTTTTAAGATCGTCAATGACTATACCGGCGATGGCTGGAACGATCAGGTTGATGATGAGCTGGGTAATTTCGATTATCTGATGGGTGAAAATATCGATTTTCGCAATCACGCGGTTACGGAAGAGATTAAATATTGGGCTCGTTGGGTCATGGAACAAACCCACTGTGACGGCTTTCGCCTGGACGCGGTAAAACATATACCCGCCTGGTTTTATAAAGAATGGATTGAGCATGTACAGGCGGTTGCGCCAAAACCGCTGTTTATTGTCGCAGAATACTGGTCGCATGAAGTGGATAAACTGCAAACGTACATCGATCAGGTCGACGGGAAAACCATGCTGTTCGACGCGCCGTTGCAGATGAAATTTCATGAAGCCTCGCGCCAGGGCGCGGAGTATGACATGCGCCACATATTCACCGGCACGCTGGTAGAAGCCGACCCTTTTCATGCGGTGACGCTGGTCGCTAACCACGATACACAACCGTTACAGGCGCTGGAAGCACCGGTAGAACCCTGGTTCAAACCATTGGCCTATGCGCTGATCCTGCTTCGTGAAAACGGCGTACCGTCAGTGTTTTATCCCGATTTATACGGTGCCAGCTATGAGGATAGTGGCGAAAATGGCGAGACCTGTCGGGTCGATATGCCGGTGATTAACCAACTGGATCGGCTGATCCTCGCTCGTCAGCGTTTTGCGCACGGTATACAAACACTCTTTTTCGATCATCCTAACTGTATCGCCTTTAGTCGCAGCGGCACTGAAGAGAATCCAGGCTGTGTGGTCGTACTTTCCAATGGCGACGACGGTGAAAAAACCCTCCTGCTCGGCGACAATTACGCTAACAAGACCTGGCGTGATTTTCTGGGAAACCGCAGTGAGCATGTTGTAACTAATGATCAAGGCGAAGCGACGTTCTTCTGCAACGCAGGCAGCGTCAGCGTGTGGATCATTGAGGACGTGTGATGAGCGTTCCCGGCGGCAGAGCGCTGCCGGGAAGCGAAATTACGGCAGCGGCGTCGGCAGCGGCGTTTTTTCTAACGCGGCGGCGCACTCCGGCGTCGGACGAGCGACCCGTTGCAGCGTCATGCCATCATATTCCAGGGTATTCCCGTCGCGCTCAATCTCATAGAGCTCACGCTTAACCGTAACATTGGTTAAGTCATCGGAGAGCATGGTCAGCTTGCCCGGCAGAGCAATAACGCGCTGCCATTGGCGGCAGTCCAGCGTATCGCCTTCTTTAGTCACCACCAGGCTGGCGATAGCTTCAGGGCTCACCAGCTTACGTTGCGGGCCTTTTGACTGCCAGTACCCTTCCAGACCGGCCGGCGCGGGCGTTTTCACCACATCATTATAGTTTTCCACCTCGGCGCATCCGGCCAGAACCAGCAATGCGCCAACGATCGCTACTTTTTTCATCATTCATCCTGCATCAGAAGAAAGAGGAATTGTGGCATTAAAGCTCTGACGCCGCCAGCCTTTCCAGGCGCTGGCCGCAATTTGATCCAGTCGGTATTACCGCTTATTAGGTGTAGGCAAATTCTGTGATCGGTGTAGTATGCGCACTTCTTGTTTCACACCTTCTGAGTTCAGAGGCTAAACACATGTCATGGCAACACTTCAAGCAAACCTGGTTAATTAAATTCTGGGCGCCGGCCCCTGCGGTGATCGCAGCCGGTATTCTCTCTACCTACTATTTTGGCATCACCGGCACGTTCTGGGCCGTGACGGGCGAATTTACCCGCTGGGGCGGGCAAATTTTGCAGCTTTTTGGCGTCCATGCCGAACAGTGGGGCTACTACAAGCTGATTCATCTGGAGGGTACGCCGCTGACGCGTATCGACGGCATGATGATCCTCGGCATGTTCGGCGGCTGTTTCGCCGCGGCGCTGTGGGCCAACAACGTAAAACTGCGTATGCCGCGCAGCCGAATCCGTATCGTACAGGCGGTGGTCGGAGGCATGATCGCTGGCTTCGGCGCGCGTCTGGCGATGGGGTGTAACCTGGCCGCCTTTTTTACCGGAATCCCGCAGTTCTCCCTACACGCGTGGTTCTTTGCGCTGGCGACCGCTATCGGCTCCTGGTTCGGCGCCCGCTTTACGTTGCTGCCGATATTTCGCATACCGGTGAAAATGCAAAAGGTCTCCGCGGCTTCGCCACTGACGCAGAAACCGGATCAGGCAAGACGGCGTTTCAGGCTCGGTATGCTGGTCTTTATCGGCATGATTGGCTGGGCGTTATTAACAGCAATGCATCAGCCGAAACTGGGGCTGGCGATGCTGTTCGGCGTCGGGTTTGGGCTGCTGATCGAGCGCGCGCAAATCTGCTTTACTTCGGCCTTTCGCGATCTGTGGATCTCCGGACGCGCCCATATGGCGAAAGCGATTATTTTCGGCATGGCGGTCAGCGCTATTGGTATTTTCAGCTACGTGCAGTTGGGCGTTGCACCTAAAATTATGTGGGCTGGGCCGAATGCGGTCATTGGCGGACTGCTGTTCGGTTTTGGCATCGTGCTGGCGGGCGGCTGCGAAACCGGCTGGATGTACCGCGCCGTAGAAGGCCAGGTGCATTACTGGTGGGTGGGCCTCGGCAATGTCATCGGTTCGACCATCCTGGCTTACTACTGGGATGATTTCGCGCCCGCGCTGGCGACCAGTTGGGATAAAGTTAACCTGCTGAATACCTTTGGTCCGCTGGGCGGTCTGCTGGTCACCTACCTGTTATTATTTGCCGCGCTGATGTTAATTATCGGCTGGGAAAAACGTTTTTTCCGCCGTGCGGGGCTGACGCCTGCTAAGGAATCTGTATGAAAAATATCGTCCCTGATTACCGTCTGGATATGGTTGGCGAACCTTGTCCGTACCCGGCGGTCGCCACTCTGGAAGCGATGCCGCAGTTAAAAAAAGGTGAGATCCTGGAGGTGGTGAGCGACTGTCCGCAATCCATTAATAATATTCCGCTGGATGCGCGCAATCACGGCTATACGGTGCTGGATATTCAGCAGGATGGCCCGACAATTCGTTATCTGATTCAAAAATAAGCGCATACTCCCGCTGTACGTTACGGCGGGAGACCTTTTACGGCGTAACCGGCAAAAATCTAAAACGCATAAAAGAAATCAGACAAGGTCGTCTTGTGCGCCGTGGCATAAATCTATTATATAACGTATACCGTTTTAATTTTGTCTGAGCCGATGAAAAATCCAGGGTTATTTTAATCAAAATATAAAATAATTATTATTTTCCGTCTACGTCATAAAAGACTATCAGATATTAATACTTTTACTCACTGACGTCATCAGGTGATGATTTATTTATGCACAGCAGAAGCCAAAAAAATGATAAAAATTATTTTCATCTCCATTATTGGAGTCGTCTGTCTTGCCGCTGCCCGTTACTCACCCGTCACAGTGGTCAATGCACATCCGAGCGTCATTGCCCGCTGTCTCGCTGATAATCTGTCCCCGTATGGGTATATACTGGATCTCCATGAAACAGATATTCCAGGCATTAGTAAAGAATTTACCGTGTATTATCGCAACGGTGTATATATTGCAGGAACATTCTGGATTGCAAACTCAATGACAACAGCGCCAGAACGAATAGTAGGAATGAATGGCGTCAGTAAACAGGCGTACCCTATTTTTAATAAGTCTCTGCAACAATGTGCAACCCGCCTATCAATAAAATGAGCGCGCCTCGCAAAAAACAAGCCCACATAATCACGCACTGGTTGCATGGGCGTCGCGTCCCCCGCCGCTGACTGAGGTAAGCGCCCGGGAGTTCGCTGCGGATGTGTTGTCAGCTCTGGCTTAAACCTGCATGGACATGACTTCCTGATACGCGGCGACCAGCTTGTTGCGCACCTGAATCCCCATTTGCATGGAGACGGACGCTTTTTGCATATCGGCCATCACGTCATTAAGCGCAATGCCCGGCTCACCCAGAGTGAATTTTTCCGCCTGAACGCGCGCCGCCGTCTGTCTGTCGCTAATACGATCCAGCGCAGCATGTAGCTGGCCAGCAAAACTCACCGTCGACTGCGAGTGCGTGTCTTGCCCGCGCGCGGCCATCGCCGTCGCCTGTAACTGGCTAATAACCCCTTCAATCCCCTGTATTGCTGCCATGCTATTCCCCTGGATGATTTTTTACACAGCAGAGATTACCAGTTTGTCAATAAGATAAAGGCGTTAAATAACGATAAAAAACCTCGGTTTTTAGCGCATAGAAAAATTCGAAACCACAAATAATGAGACCGTCAATTTTTCGAGTTTGCTGACCCGGGAGTGAGTCTTGTTCCACTTTGCAAAAAACGCCGTCCACGATCAGTCACGAGGTGCGAGATGAGTGCGACTGCATCGGCTGCAACCCAACCTAAACCTCTCGAGTGGCTTAATCGCCTACGCGCGAATCCCCGAATTCCGTTAATTGTGGCGGGTTCCGCTGCCGTGGCGATCGTCGTTGCGATGGTGCTGTGGGCCAAAACGCCCGATTACCGCACGCTATTTAGCAACCTTTCCGATCAGGACGGCGGCGCGATCGTCGCGCAGTTGACCCAGATGAATATCCCCTATCGCTTTGCCAATGGTAGCGGCGCGATTGAAGTGCCCGCCGACAAAGTGCATGAACTGCGTCTGCGTCTGGCGCAGCAGGGACTGCCTAAAGGCGGCGCGGTAGGCTTTGAACTGCTTGATCAGGAAAAATTCGGAATCAGTCAGTTCAGCGAGCAGGTGAATTATCAGCGCGCGCTGGAAGGTGAACTGGCCCGGACGATCGAGACTCTGGGTCCGGTAAAAAGCGCCCGCGTTCACCTGGCGATGCCAAAGCCGTCGCTATTTGTGCGGGAACAAAAATCCCCTTCCGCCTCCGTCACCGTCACACTGGAACCGGGCCGGGCGCTGGATGAAGGACAAATTAGCGCTGTGGTACATCTGGTTTCCAGCGCTGTCGCCGGTTTGCCGCCAGGAAACGTCACTCTGGTCGATCAATCCGGTCATCTGCTCACGCAATCCAATACCAGCGGTCGCGACCTTAATGACGCGCAATTAAAATTTGCTAATGATGTGGAAAGCCGCATCCAACGCCGTATCGAAGCCATTCTGTCGCCTATCGTCGGGAACGGTAATGTTCACGCTCAGGTAACCGCCCAGTTGGATTTTGCCAATAAAGAACAGACGGAAGAGCACTACAGCCCGAACGGCGATGCGTCGAAGGCCACCCTGCGTTCACGTCAGTTGAATATTAGCGAACAGGTAGGCGCGGGCTATCCCGGCGGCGTGCCTGGCGCGCTGTCGAACCAACCAGCGCCGCCTAACGAGGCGCCGATCGCCACGCCGCCGACCAATCAACAAAACGCGCAGAATACGCTACAAACCAGCACCAGTACCAACAGTAACAGCGCTGGCCCGCGCAATACACAGCGTAATGAAACCAGTAATTACGAAGTGGACCGCACCATTCGTCACACCAAAATGAATGTGGGCGATATTGAGCGTCTCTCCGTGGCCGTCGTGGTGAATTACAAAACGCTGGCGGATGGCAAACCGCTGCCATTGACCGCCGATCAGATGAAACAGATCGAGAATTTAACCCGTGAGGCGATGGGTTTTTCTGATAAACGCGGCGATACGCTAAACGTGGTGAATTCACCGTTTAGCGCAGTGGATGAAACCGGCGGCGAACTGCCCTTCTGGCAACAGCAGTCCTTTATTGATCAGTTGCTCGCGGCAGGTCGTTGGTTACTGGTGCTGGTGGTGGCCTGGATTCTGTGGCGCAAAGCGGTACGTCCGCAGTTGACGCGCCGCGTTGAAGAAGCGAAAGCGGCGCAGGAACAGGCACAGGTTCGCCAGGAAACCGAAGAAGCCGTGGAAGTACGCCTTAGCAAAGACGAGCAGCTCCAGCAACGCCGGGCTAACCAGCGTCTGGGCGCTGAGGTGATGAGCCAGCGTATTCGCGAAATGTCAGACAACGATCCGCGCGTAGTGGCGCTGGTCATTCGCCAGTGGATGAGTAACGATCATGAGTAATCTTAGCGGTATCGATAAAAGCGTCATTTTGTTGATGACCATTGGCGAAGACCGGGCGGCAGAGGTGTTTAAACACCTCTCCACCCGCGAAGTGCAGGCGCTAAGTACGGCGATGGCTAACGTGCGTCAGATCTCCAACAAACAACTGACGGACGTACTATCAGAGTTTGAGCAAGAAGCGGAGCAGTTCGCCGCGCTGAATATCAACGCCAACGAATACCTGCGCTCCGTACTGATTAAAGCGCTGGGCGAAGAACGCGCCTCCAGCCTGCTGGAAGATATTCTGGAAACGCGCGATACCACCAGCGGTATCGAAACGCTCAACTTTATGGAACCGCAGAGTGCCGCCGACCTGATTCGCGACGAACACCCGCAGATTATCGCCACCATTCTGGTCCACCTCAAACGCAGTCAGGCCGCCGATATTCTGGCGCTGTTTGACGAGCGTCTGCGTCATGATGTGATGCTGCGTATCGCGACATTTGGCGGCGTACAGCCGGCGGCGCTGGCGGAGTTGACCGAAGTGCTGAATGGCCTGCTCGACGGTCAGAACCTGAAACGCAGCAAAATGGGCGGCGTAAGAACCGCGGCAGAAATTATCAACCTGATGAAAACGCAGCAGGAAGAAGCGGTTATTACCGCAGTGCGCGAATTCGACGGCGAACTGGCGCAGAAAATCATCGACGAGATGTTCCTGTTCGAAAATCTGGTGGATGTGGACGATCGCAGTATCCAGCGTCTGCTGCAGGAAGTGGATTCCGAATCGCTGCTGATCGCTCTGAAAGGCGCCGAACCGCCATTACGCGAGAAGTTCCTGCGCAATATGTCCCAGCGCGCCGCCGATATCCTGCGCGACGACCTTGCCAACCGTGGCCCGGTTCGTCTGTCTCAGGTGGAAAACGAGCAGAAAGCGATTCTGCTTATTGTGCGTCGTCTGGCGGAAACCGGCGAAATGGTGATTGGCAGCGGCGAGGATACCTATGTCTAATGAATTGCCGTGGCAAGTCTGGACCCCCGACGATCTCGCCCCGCCGCCAGAAACGTTTGTGCCGGTTGAGGCTGATAACGTGACCTTGACAGACGATACGCCGGAGCCCGAACTCACTGCCGAACAGCAGCTGGAGCAGGAGCTGGCGCAGCTAAAAATACAGGCCCATGAACAAGGTTATAACGCCGGGCTGGCGGAGGGACGGCAAAAAGGACACGCGCAGGGATACCAGGAAGGGTTAGCGCAGGGGCTGGAGCAAGGACAAGCCCAGGCGCAGACGCAGCAGGCGCCGATTCATGCCCGTATGCAGCAGTTAGTGAGCGAGTTTCAGAACACGCTTGACGCGCTCGATAGCGTTATCGCCTCACGGCTGATGCAAATGGCCCTGGAGGCTGCGCGTCAGGTCATCGGCCAAACGCCGGCGGTGGACAACTCAGCGCTGATTAAACAGATCCAACAACTGTTGCAGCAAGAGCCGCTCTTTAGCGGCAAGCCGCAGTTGCGCGTGCATCCGGACGACTTACAGCGGGTGGAAGAGATGCTGGGCGCCACGCTCAGTCTTCACGGATGGCGGTTGCGCGGGGACCCAACGTTGCATCACGGCGGGTGTAAAGTCTCTGCCGATGAGGGCGATCTGGACGCCAGCGTCGCCACTCGCTGGCAAGAGTTGTGTCGCCTGGCGGCGCCGGGAGTGCTCTGATGACCACGCGCCTGACCCGCTGGCTTACCGCGCTCGACAACTTTGAAGCAAAAATGGCGTTATTGCCGGCGGTGCGTCGTTATGGACGTTTAACCCGCGCCACGGGCCTGGTACTGGAGGCCACCGGTCTCCAGCTTCCGCTGGGCGCCACCTGCATTATTGAGCGCCAGGACGGCCCTGAAACCAAAGAGGTGGAATCGGAAGTCGTCGGTTTTAATGGCCAGCGTCTGTTTTTAATGCCGCTGGAAGAGGTCGAAGGCATTCTGCCCGGAGCCCGCGTTTACGCCCGTAACGGGCATGGCGACGGTCTGCAAAGCGGCAAACAGCTACCGCTCGGCCCGGCCCTGCTTGGTCGGGTGCTGGATGGCGGCGGTAAACCGCTCGACGGACTGCCTGCGCCGGATACGCTGGAAACCGGCGCGTTAATCACGCCGCCGTTTAACCCGCTACAGCGAACGCCAATCGAACATGTGCTGGATACCGGCGTACGCGCTATCAACGCGTTGTTAACCGTAGGGCGCGGTCAGCGTATGGGACTCTTTGCCGGTTCCGGCGTCGGTAAATCGGTTCTGCTTGGCATGATGGCGCGCTACACGCGGGCGGACGTGATTGTCGTGGGACTTATCGGCGAACGTGGCCGCGAAGTTAAAGATTTTATCGAAAATATTCTCGGCCCCGACGGTCGCGCGCGTTCGGTGGTGATTGCCGCCCCGGCGGATGTTTCGCCGCTGCTGCGAATGCAGGGCGCCGCCTATGCCACCCGCATCGCCGAAGACTTTCGCGATCGCGGACAGCATGTGTTGCTGATTATGGATTCGCTGACGCGCTATGCGATGGCGCAGCGTGAAATTGCGCTGGCAATCGGCGAACCGCCAGCCACCAAAGGTTATCCGCCCTCGGTGTTCGCAAAGCTGCCGGCGCTGGTCGAACGTGCCGGTAATGGCATCCACGGCGGCGGCTCTATCACCGCGTTTTATACCGTGTTGACCGAGGGGGACGACCAACAAGATCCCATTGCCGACTCGGCACGCGCAATCCTCGACGGGCACATTGTCTTGTCCCGCCGTCTGGCGGAGGCCGGGCACTATCCGGCCATTGATATCGAGGCGTCAATCAGCCGGGCGATGACCGCGCTCATTACCGAGCAGCACTATGCGCGGGTACGGCTATTTAAACAGTTGCTTTCCAGTTTCCAGCGTAACCGCGATCTGGTCAGCGTCGGCGCCTATGCCAAAGGCAGCGATCCGATGCTCGATAAAGCCATTACCTTATGGCCGCAACTGGAAGCGTTTTTACAGCAAGGCATTTTTGAACGGGCCGACTGGGAAGACTCTCTGCAGGCGCTCGATTTAATTTTCCCGACGGTGTGATAAAGCAGGAAGGCGACGATCATGGCACAACATGGCGCTCTGGAAACACTCAAAGATCTGGCCGAAAAAGAGGTAGATGACGCGGCGCGTTTACTGGGCGAAATGCGTCGCGGCTGCCAACAGGCGGAAGAACAGCTCAAAATGCTGATCGATTATCAGAATGAGTATCGCAGTAATTTGAACACCGATATGGGCAACGGCATCGCCAGTAATCGCTGGATCAACTATCAGCAGTTTATTCAGACACTGGAAAAGGCGATAGAGCAGCATCGCCTCCAGCTTACGCAGTGGACGCAAAAAGTCGACCTGGCGCTGAAGAGCTGGCGTGAGAAAAAGCAGCGACTTCAGGCCTGGCAAACCTTACAGGACCGACAAACCGCGGCAGCGCTGTTAGCTGAAAACCGCATGGATCAGAAAAAGATGGATGAATTTGCTCAGCGTGCAGCAATGAGGAAACCCGAATGATCACCCTGCCCCAACTGATCACCACCGATACCGACATGACCGCGGGTCTGACGTCAGGAAAAACCACCGGTTCAGCCGAGGACTTTCTGGCGCTCCTGGCGGGCGCGTTAGGCGCAGACGGCGCACAGGGCAAAGACGCCCGCATCACGCTGGCCGATTTACAGGCGGCAGGCGGCAAATTATCGAAAGGGTTACTGACCCAACATGGCGAGCCGGGCCAGGCGGCGAAGCTTGCCGACCTGCTGGCGCAAAAAGCGAATGCGACGGATGAAACGCTTACCGATCTGACACAAGCGCAGCATCTACTGTCTACGCTAACGCCATCGTTGAAAACCAGCGCCCTGGCCGCATTGAGTAAAACGGCGCAGCATGATGAGAAAACGCCCGCGCTGAGCGATGAGGATCTTGCCAGTCTGAGCGCTTTATTCGCCATGCTGCCCGGACTACCTGTCGCGACGCCTGTCGCCGGAGAGACGCCGGCTGAAAATCACATCGCCTTGCCGTCACTGTTGCGCGGCGACATGCCATCGGCGCCGCAGGAAGAGACACATACGCTCTCTTTTAGCGAGCATGAAAAAGGGAAAACCGAGGCGTCGCTTGCGCGCGCCAGCGACGATCGCGCCACGGGGCCATCACTGACGCCGCTGGTGGTTGCTGCCGCCGCGACCAGCGCGAAAGTGGAGGTGGATAGCCCGTCCGCGCCAGTAACGCATGGCGCGGCAATGCCGACGCTCAGCAGCGCCACGGCGCAACCGCAACCGCTACCTGTCGCCTCAGCCCCGGTACTCAGCGCGCCGTTAGGCAGCCATGAATGGCAGCAAACGTTCAGTCAGCAGGTCATGTTATTTACGCGTCAGGGACAGCAAAGCGCGCAGCTTCGATTGCATCCGGAAGAGTTAGGTCAGGTGCATATTTCGCTCAAGCTGGATGACAATCAGGCGCAGCTCCAGATGGTATCGCCGCACAGCCATGTCCGCGCCGCGCTGGAAGCCGCTCTACCCATGTTGCGCACTCAGTTGGCGGAAAGCGGCATTCAGTTGGGACAAAGCAGTATCAGTAGCGAAAGCTTTGCCGGACAGCAGCAGTCTTCATCGCAACAGCAGTCTGCCCGCGCCCAACACCCGGACGCGTTTGGCGCTGAAGATGACATAGCGTTAGCGGCGCCGGCCTCGCTTCAGACCGCCGCGCGCGGCAATGGCGCAGTGGATATCTTCGCCTAACGCCAGAGGTAGCATGATTATCCGCGTCTTTTCCACGCTTTGTCGTGGACAGGACACGGGATAATCAGCCAATAAGCAGTACCGAAACAGGAAGCCCGTATTAGATGACTGACTCCGCGATTAACAAAAAGAGCAAACGCTCGATTTGGATACCTTTGCTGGTGTTGATTACCCTCGCCGCCTGCGCGACCGCCGGTTATAGCTACTGGCGTATGCAGCAGCAACCGACCACGAACGCTACAGCGGAACCGGCTCCGCCGCCTGCGCCGGTATTTTTTGCGCTGGATACGTTTACCGTCAATCTGGGCGATGCGGATCGCGTGTTGTATATCGGCGTGACCCTGCGTCTGAAAGACGAAGCGACGCGTGCGCGATTAAATGAATATCTGCCGGAAGTGCGCAGCCGTCTGCTGTTGTTGTTTTCCCGCCAGAATGCCGCCGAGCTCTCAACACAAGCTGGCAAACAAAAACTGATTGCCGCCATTAAAGAGACGCTGGCCGCGCCGCTCGTTGCCGGACAACCAAAACAGGTCGTCACTGACGTGCTTTATACAGCTTTTATTCTGCGGTAACGATATGGGCGATAGTATTCTTTCTCAGGCTGAAATCGACGCGCTGTTGAACGGCGACAGCGACACCAAAGACGAACCCACTCCCGGTATCGCAAGCGATAGCGATATTCGCCCTTACGATCCCAATACCCAGCGTCGCGTCGTGCGTGAACGCTTGCAGGCGCTGGAGATTATTAACGAGCGTTTCGCACGCCAGTTCCGGATGGGATTATTTAACCTGCTGCGCCGCAGCCCGGATATTACCGTGGGCGCCATACGTATTCAGCCGTATCACGAATTTGCGCGTAACCTGCCGGTACCGACCAACCTGAACCTGATCCACCTGAAGCCGCTACGCGGCACCGGGCTGGTGGTGTTTTCGCCGAGTCTGGTGTTTATTGCCGTCGATAACTTGTTCGGCGGTGACGGCCGTTTTCCGACCAAAGTCGAGGGCCGCGAGTTTACCCATACGGAACAGCGTGTCATCAACCGTATGCTGAAACTGGCGCTGGAAGGCTATAGCGACGCATGGAAAGCCATTAATCCGCTGGAAGTGGAGTATGTGCGTTCCGAAATGCAGGTGAAATTTACCAATATCACCACCTCGCCGAACGATATCGTCGTCAATACGCCGTTTCATGTGGAGATCGGCAATCTGACCGGTGAATTTAACATCTGTCTGCCATTTAGCATGATCGAGCCGCTGCGTGAGCTGCTGGTGAATCCGCCGCTGGAAAACTCGCGCCATGAAGATCAGAACTGGCGTGATAACCTGGTACGCCAGGTTCAGCACTCTGAACTGGAGCTGGTGGCCAATTTTGCCGATATTCCGTTACGTCTTTCCCAGATTTTGAAGCTGAAACCCGGCGATGTACTGCCGATTGAAAAACCCGACCGCATTATTGCTCATGTGGACGGCGTTCCGGTACTCACCAGCCAATATGGCACCGTAAACGGACAGTATGCGCTACGCGTAGAACATTTGATCAACCCAATTTTGAATTCGCTGAATGAGGAACAGCCCAAATGAGTGACATGAATAATCCGTCCGATGAGAATACTGGCGCATTGGATGATCTGTGGGCTGACGCGTTAAACGAGCAAAAAGCGACCACCACTAAAAGCGCCGCCGACGCGGTTTTCCAACAGCTTGGCGGCGGCGATGTCAGCGGTGCTATGCAGGATATCGATCTGATTATGGATATCCCGGTCAAACTGACCGTAGAGCTGGGCCGCACGCGAATGACCATTAAAGAACTGTTGCGTCTGACGCAGGGGTCGGTCGTCGCGCTGGACGGGCTGGCCGGCGAGCCGCTGGATATCCTGATTAATGGCTACCTGATTGCCCAGGGTGAAGTGGTCGTCGTGGCGGATAAATACGGCGTACGTATCACCGATATTATTACGCCATCCGAGCGTATGCGTCGTTTGAGTCGTTAATGATGAAGACAGAGGCCACGGTTTCTCAGCCCACCGCGCCAGCCGGATCGCCGCTCATGCAGGTGAGCGGCGCATTAATTGGCATTATTGCGCTCATTCTGGCGGCGGCCTGGGTGATTAAGCGTATGGGATTCGCGCCCAAAGGAAATAGCGTCCGGGGGCTCAAGGTGTCAGCCAGCGCCTCGCTTGGCCCGCGCGAACGCGTGGTGATTGTCGAGGTCGAAAATGCGCGTCTGGTACTGGGCGTGACCGCCTCGCAGATCAACCTGCTGCACACCCTGCCGCCCGCGGAGAATGACACGGAAGCACCCGTTGCCCCACCGGCGGATTTCCAGAACATGATGAAGAGCTTACTCAAGCGTTCCGGGAGATCCTGATGCGCCGTTTGTTATTCCTTTCTCTGGCGGGTCTGTGGCTTTTTAGTCCCGTCGCTGCTGCGCAACTGCCGGGGCTTATCAGCCAACCATTAGCGGGCGGAGGCCAAAGCTGGTCATTATCCGTCCAGACGCTGGTTTTCATCACCTCGCTGACGTTTCTGCCGGCGATTTTACTGATGATGACGAGCTTCACGCGTATCATCATTGTTTTTGGCCTGTTGCGTAACGCGCTGGGCACGCCCTCGGCACCGCCAAATCAGGTGTTACTCGGACTGGCGTTGTTTTTGACCTTTTTTATTATGTCGCCCGTCATTGACAAGATTTACGTGGACGCTTACCAGCCGTTTAGCGAGCAGAAAATTTCTATGCAGGAAGCGCTGGATAAAGGCGCGCAACCGTTACGCGCGTTCATGTTGCGCCAAACCCGCGAAGCCGATCTGGCGCTGTTTGCCCGTCTGGCCAATAGCGGTCCGTTACAGGGACCGGAAGCAGTACCGATGCGTATCCTCCTGCCCGCTTATGTCACCAGCGAATTAAAGACGGCGTTTCAGATCGGTTTTACGATTTTCATCCCTTTTTTGATTATCGACCTGGTGATCGCCAGCGTATTGATGGCGTTGGGGATGATGATGGTGCCGCCAGCGACAATCGCCCTGCCGTTTAAGCTGATGCTGTTTGTGCTGGTCGATGGTTGGCAATTGCTTGTGGGGTCGCTGGCCCAAAGCTTTTACAGTTAGAGGCGCAAAATGACTCCTGAATCCGTCATGATGATGGGCACCGAGGCGATGAAAGTCGCTCTCGCCCTGGCTGCGCCGCTGTTACTCGTCGCGCTGATTACCGGCCTCATTATCAGCATCTTACAGGCCGCGACTCAGATTAATGAAATGACGCTGTCGTTTATCCCTAAAATCGTCGCGGTATTCATCGCAATTATCGTTGCCGGCCCGTGGATGCTCAACCTGCTGCTGGATTACGTACGCACTCTGTTCAGCAATTTACCTTATATCATCGGATAAACAGAACGATGATACAGGTTACAAGCGAGCAATGGCTATACTGGCTGCATCTCTATTTCTGGCCTTTGCTGCGCGTACTGGCGCTGATTTCAACGGCACCCATTCTCAGCGAGCGCGCTATACCCAAGCGGGTAAAACTGGGGTTGGGAATAATGATTACCTTCGTTATCGCACCGTCGCTACCGGCAAACGATACGCCGCTTTTTTCTATTGCCGCCTTATGGCTGGCGATGCAACAAATTCTGATCGGTATTGCGCTGGGATTTACCATGCAATTCGCCTTTGCGGCGGTGCGTACCGCAGGTGAGTTTATCGGTCTGCAAATGGGGCTTTCCTTTGCCACCTTCGTCGACCCGGGCAGCCACCTGAATATGCCGGTTCTGGCGCGTATTATGGATATGCTCGCCATGCTACTGTTTCTCACCTTTAATGGCCATTTGTGGCTTATTTCGCTGCTGGTCGATACCTTCCATACTCTGCCCATCGGTAGTAACCCGGTGAACAGTAATGCATTTATGGCGCTCGCCAGGGCCGGAGGACTCATTTTCTTAAACGGACTGATGCTGGCATTGCCGGTCATTACCCTCCTGCTTACGCTCAACCTGGCGCTGGGGCTATTAAACCGCATGGCGCCGCAGCTCTCGATATTTGTTATCGGTTTCCCGCTTACCCTCACCGTCGGCATTATGCTGATGGCCGCGCTAATGCCATTAATTGCGCCGTTTTGCGAACATTTATTCAGCGAAATTTTCAATTTGCTTGCTGATATTGTTAGCGAGATGCCGATAAATAATAACCCATGATTTTTATCCTGTTTTACTAAGGTTTATCCGAAAATAAATTTTAAAAAACATTCACCAGGATATATCCGCTGCCCCTTATTTGTTTTTACTTCACTCACATAACGCAACATTCACTTTACTTTAAGATGATTCCTGGCAAATTATATGTAACTTTACGGGATAGTAAGTTCGCCTGAAAAACCGCGTAAGCGTTGTCTAAGGTGACTATTCGTGTTCCGTCTGATTATGGTGAGTTATTCAGGTAAGGGGAATTATCGTTACGCATTGAGTGAGGGTATGCCATGTCAACGATTATTATGGATTTATGCAGTTACACCCGGCTAGGGTTAAGCGGGTATCTGGTCAGCAGAGGGGTGAAAAAAAGGGAAATCAACGACATCGAAACCGTTGACGAACTCGCTATCGCTTGTGGCGCGCATCAGCCTTCGGTGGTGTTTATTAATGAGGACTGTTTCATTCATACGCCTTCAGACAGTCAACAAATAAAGCAAATCATTAATCAACATCCTGACACGTTATTTATTGTTTTTATGGCAATTGCTAATGTGCATTTTGATGAATATTTATTAGTAAGAAAAAACTTATTGATTAGCTCGAAATCGATTAAACCTGACTCGCTGGATACCATTCTTGGCGATATTCTGAAAAAAGAGTCGGGTATTTCAGGAACCATAAATTTACCAACATTATCGTTAAGTCGAACTGAATCCAGCATGTTGCGAATGTGGATGGAAGGTCAGGGAACCATTCAGATTTCTGACAGAATGAATATTAAAGCAAAAACAGTATCCTCCCATAAGGGGAATATAAAAAGAAAGATAAAAACGCATAATAAACAAGTGATCTATCACGTAGTGCGGCTGACAGATAACGTCACTAACGGCATTTTTGTTAACATGCGCTGAGACATCCGGACTGGCAATGTACCTCCAGTCCGGCTCAATTAGTCCTGCTCCGCCTTCTCGACAAAAATACCATCCTGGTGACCTGACTCATTGAAGAACCAGATGCCGAGCGGGTAATCCTCCAGCGAAACCAGGTACATTGTGCCTTCACTAAATTCTTCCACTGCCAGTACCACGCCCGGTCGGCGGGGACCGCCGTCCGTTTTAACGGTTACCCGATCATTCACCTTCATCATTTTCCTCCTGTCGCTTTGTGCCAGTGTAGAACAATTTTCTGCGTCTGACAGCGCCTTGCCGGCGTGTTTGCTGGTTTTCTCAACGGTCTATACTTAGGCTGTCAGGAACCCGTGAGGTAGTGAAGATGAAAACGGCAAAAGAGTACAGTGATACGGCCAAGCGCGAAGTGAGCGTCGATGTAGATGCGCTACTGGCGGCCATCAATGAAATCAGCGAAAGCGAGGTTCACCGTAGCCAGGAAGATCCTGAGCGGGTGAACGTAGACGGACGGGAATATCATACATGGCATGAATTAGCTGAAGCATTCGAGCTGGATATTCATGATTTTAGTGTAACAGAAGTAAACCGTTAAAAATGGCCGAAAAAAATCCCGGCCCTACGGGTCGGGATCAAACTTGCTTATGCAAGAAGCACTTGAAAATTCGTTACACCAGGAAATCTGATGTGAGATTTACCTTATCTGCAATTTTTTTGCATGACAAGTAAATATTTTTTACATGAATGATTAAGTGCGCTAATAGTTCGGTAGCAAAAGTGTGACAACGCATGTGCTGCCTGGAAGCGACGGGATCGGTTCCAGTTAGCGTTCGACTTCTTTCGGGTGTGCTTTAGGACTTTTCCTGGAAATAAGCCCGCCGTTGCAACGGAAAATGAGGAAAAAATGCTCTCAATCCATGACCCCTTGCTGATTTTTACCGATCTGGACGGCACATTGCTGAACAGCCACACTTTTGAGTGGCAGCCCGCGGCTCCCTGGCTTACACGCCTGCATGAAAGCGGCGTGCCCGTGATCCTCTGTAGCAGTAAAACCGCGGCTGAAATGCTCCAGCTCCAGACGACGTTAAATCTACAGGGACTGCCGCTGATTGCGGAAAACGGCGCGGTGATCCAACTGGACGTTCATTGGGAAGACCATCCCAACTATCCCCGCCTGATAGCCGGTATTTCTCACAACGAAATCCGCCTCGTCCTGCATAAGTTGCGTGAAAAGGAACAGTTTAAGTTCACCACATTTGATGACGTTGACGATCAGGTGATAAGCGAATGGACGGGCCTAAACCGGGCACAGTCTGCCCTAACCCGTCTGCATGAAGCGTCGGTGTCGCTGATCTGGCGCGATAGCGATGAACGCATGGCGCAGTTTGTCACCCATTTAAATGACCTGGGACTGCAATTTGTCCATGGCGCCCGTTTCTGGCATGTGCTGGACGCCTCCGCCGGTAAAGATCAGGCTGCTAACTGGCTGATAGAAGCATATCGTCGGCAGTGGCGCGCGCGTCCTCTGACGTTGGGACTAGGAGACGGCCCCAATGATGCGCCTTTACTGGATGTGATGGATTATGCGGTTGTCGTTAAAGGGCTAAACCGGGAGGGCGTACATTTGCGTAACGACGATCCTCAGCGCGTCTACCGTAGCCAGAACGAAGGGCCGGATGGCTGGCGCGAAGGAATGGACTATTTCTTTTCCCGCTCCTGAGTCGCGTCGCTGGCGCAAATACGGTTACGTCCGGACTGTTTGGCGTAATAAAGCCGTTTGTCGGCCAGCGACTGCAACTGCTCAAAATCATAGTCGCCGTATTCCTCCGCGCTACTAATCCCCATTGACGCGCTGATACGAAGCGTCGTGCTTTTCGTCACCAGAATCTCTTTGTCATTAATGCGCTGGCGTATGCGTTCGGCAATCTGCAGCGCCTGCGCTTTCGTCGCGCCAGGCAGCACGATACAAAACTCTTCGCCCCCTACCCGTCCGGCGATGTCGTGCGCTCGAATGGTGCTGCCAATGAGCCCAGCGGCATGGGACAACACGCGATCGCCTGCCTGATGGCCAAAGCGATCGTTAACGCTTTTAAAATAATCTAAATCCAGCTGTATCACAGAAAATGGCTGGCGGGCTTCCCGGTAGCGCTTTGCCAGCCTGGACGCTTTTTCAAACAGCGCGCCACGGTTATACAGCCGGGTCAGCGGATCGTGCCATGCCTGCCATTGCAGCGAATTTTGCAGAACAAACATGTTTTTGACCATATGTCGAATAACGCCCCAGGAGATCAACAGCATCGCCGTAAAAAGCACCCATAACAGCGTCAGCGCGATACTAATACTGCCAAAATTCCCTTGTATGCCTTCACGTAATGTATGCACGCGCAGCAGGACGCCATCAAAATGATCCAGCCGCTCCCAGCTTACATAATGCGTTCCTAAACGCAGCCCGCCCAGGGTATCTTTTTCTATTTCACGCGCCAGTAAGGCGCGCTCACGGTCATTTAACGTATTCGCGGTTTGTTGTTCCGGCGCGGAGTCCGTCAACAAACGGAGATGGTTATCGTATAGCTGATATTCCCCTTCAATATCCTTTTCGGCCGCATCGCGCAGGAACCGCTGTAATGACGCAACGGGAATATCCATTGCCAGTACGCCATACCAGTAATTATCGTGATCCAGCGGTAGACTGGCTGTCACTTTTTTCTGCTCGTCAGCAACATAGGGCTGTGCGGAGGTAACCCACCGCACGCCGCGCTGTGGGTTACGCCGTTGGCTTTGCTCGATAAACCAGGGCTGGGTCACGTACTGATAGTAACGGGAGACAATATCGCTACCGTACGCCGTAGGGAGAGTTGAGAGGTAAAACCCTGAGCGAGAAACATACATCGTCTCCAGCGTCAGCATGGCGGATGAGCGCGCCAGACGCGCCAGATACCCTAACTCCAGAGTGGCGGTTAATTCATTTGCCAGGTCACGACTCTCCCGCGAAAGAAGCGTCGTCCGGGCGACAAATTGATCGGAAACGCCATATAACGGCAATGTCCGCCGCTTATCCAGCTCCAGTTGCCAGAAATGTCTGACGCGTCGTTGCTCAAATTGCATCACCGCGCTTTGCAATGCGGAAAAAGCCAGCGGCGCCACCAGCGCTTCATGCATACCGTTGCGTAAAAAGATCAACCTATCCATGTTGAATTGCAGTTGGCGGTCAAGGACATTCGCGACGCTCCCCAGATGATTGCGCTGACTGGCGACATACGCGTCTTTCAGTATTATCACCTCCCGCCAGGTAAGTAGCGTCGAGAACAGCATCACGATCAGAAAACAGGTGTTGACGACATGACCGGGACCAAAACGCCGCGCCAGCTTTTTAAACCAGCCTTGATTGTCTAACAGTGTTTCGTGCGGCACCCTGGTAACTCCTGGTTATTGATACAACGCCCCCTGATGGCTTGCGGCAGCCAGACATCAAGGGATACCACTCAATCCTGGCATAACCAGGTAGCAGCATGTCGCAGCGCGACGACTCTTTTTCTCCACAGCAAAACGCCCGGCATTAACCGGGCGTTTTGTCATCGGGCTTCGTCCCGCACGCGCCTTTCCTTGCCTGGCACGAGCTCATTCTCATGGAATGCCTCCCGCTTTACGCCAAAACCATCATACCAGCGACACTCTACCATTCCGCTGGAATAACCGGTGACGATCATCCGGGGCCCACCCTCTTTCACGGTAACTTCCTCACTGACAGAAAAGACCATACCTGCCTCCTGTATCAGATGAAACGTTTTCACCTTAGACGAGGATGGGCAATTTTGCATAATTCATTGTAGAAAATCAGTGCGAAACACCGCGAATTTTCGCCACACCTTTCACCAGCGCCACCACAATGGCGCCGATAATAAAGCCGAGCACCAGATTCAGCCCCGCAGGGATCGTATGCGCCATGAAAGCCCCCTGCTGCTGCGCAAAATGTTCAATGGCATGGTGTAGCGGCGCAATACCGTGTACGACAATCCCGCCGCCGACCAGAAACATCGCCAGCGTACCGACAATGGATAATGCTTTCATTAACCAGGGCGCGGTAATCAGTAATCCTTTACCGACGCCCTGCGCCAACACGCTACGCTTTTCCGCCAGCCAGTACCCCATATCATCCAGTTTGACAATAATACCCACCAGGCCATACACGCCAATAGTCACAACCAAAGCAATCCCCGCCAGCACCAACACCTGATTAAGCAGCGGCGCCTGCGCGACAATCCCCAGGGTAATGGCCACAATTTCAGCGGACAGAATGAAATCGGTACGGACCGCCCCTTTTACTTTATCTTTTTCAAAGGCCAAAGGATCTTGCGCAGCCAGCGCCTCAAGACGTTTTTGCCGCTCCGCCGGGTCTTCTTTGTGTTTTCGCGCCTCAAAGGTATGCAGGACTTTTTCTACCCCTTCAAAGCAGAGAAACGCGCCGCCTAACATTAATAAAGGCGTAATGGCCCACGGGATAAATGCGCTTATCAGCAGCGCCAACGGCACCAGAATAACCTTGTTGATTAATGATCCTTTCGCCACGCTCCATACCACTGGCAGCTCGCGATTAGCGCGAACGCCGGTCACTTGCTGCGCATTGAGCGACAGGTCGTCCCCCAGTACGCCCGCGGTTTTTTTCGCGGCCAATTTGCCCATTACCGAAATATCGTCCAGCAGCGTGGCGATATCGTCGAGTAATGTCAGTAAGCTACTTCCTGCCAAAATGATTTCCTCGGTCTTTTCTTCTAAGACGTTAAGTATGTAGCAAAACGCGCAATGCCGAAACCGGCGGCGCGGGTCAACGCCTTTTTATTCCAAAAGGACAATTATAATGCTCGCCAGCATAATAATTTTGACGTTTACTATATTCACCCTTTTTATTTCACCGTGAGTGATTATGCGTTTCCGGCAGTTATTACCTCTTTTTGGCGCGCTTTTTGCCTTGTACATCATTTGGGGGTCTACCTATTTTGTTATCCGCATAGGCGTTGAAAGCTGGCCGCCGCTGATGATGGCAGGCGTACGTTTTCTCTCGGCGGGGATGTTGCTCATGGCGTTTTTGCTGCTGCGCGGCGAAAAACTTCCGCCGCTACGCCAGACCATCAACGCCGCGCTGATTGGTCTACTGCTGCTGGCGGTGGGTAACGGTCTGGTGACGGTGGCGGAGCATCAAAACGTGCCATCGGGCATTGCTGCCGTCGTGGTCGCCACTGTCCCGCTATTTACGCTGTGCTTTAGCTACTTTTTTGGTATTAAAACGCGCAAATTAGAATGGGTGGGGATTGCCATTGGACTTGCCGGGATTATTCTGCTGAACAGCGGCGGCAATTTAAGCGGCAATCCGTGGGGCGCGATGTTGATCCTGATAGGTTCGATGAGCTGGGCATTTGGTTCCGTTTACGGCTCGCGCATCGCCCTCCCTGTAGGCATGATGGCGGGCGCGATTGAAATGCTGGCGGCGGGCGTGGTATTGCTTTGCGCGGCGTTTCTTTCCGGCGAAAAGCTCACCACGCTGCCTGGTTTATCGGGGTTTATGGCCGTCGGCTACCTGGCGTTGTTCGGTTCTATTATCGCCATTAATGCCTATATGTACCTGATTCGCAACGTCAGTCCGGCGCTGGCGACCAGCTACGCCTATGTGAATCCGGTTGTCGCCGTGTTGCTTGGCACTGGCCTGGGCGGCGAAAGGTTATCGCCCGTTGAATGGGCCGCGCTGGGTGTGATTGTGTTTGCCGTAGTGCTGGTGACTCTGGGTAAGTACCTGTGTCCCGCCAGGGCAGTGGTCACGCCGTGTAAAACGGAAGATTCACGCCAGTAGATGAATCCCCTGGGTGTCGATCTGCGCGCTGGCGCCGCCGCCGCAGATCCACTCTTCCAGGCGCTCCGCCAACGCCGCGTCGCTCAATTTCGCTCGCCCGCGCAAGGCGCACTCCCAGACGATCAGTACCCGCCAGCCAAGCGCCTGTAAACGCTGAATATCGCGCTCATCGCGCTCAACGTTCTTACCGATTTTTTCCAACCAGAAAGCCGTCCGCGTGGCCGGTACTTTGAACAGATAACAGTGGTGATGATGCCAAAAGCAGCCGTGAGTAAAAATCACACAATCATAGTCATTCACCACAAAGTCCGGCTTGCCCGGTAATGCCGCGTCCTGAGTATGAAACGTAATCCCCTGCGCGCTTAGCAGGCCGGCAAGACGTTTTTCAATAGCCGTATCGCGGGTCGCTATCGCGCGCATATTTTTACTGCGCGTGGCTTTATCGTGAACGTCCGCCATCTACCGTCTCTCTCTGACGCAGCGTCACCGCCTGGTGAATTTTGGGTTCCAGCAGCTTTGCTACCGCGGCAAATACCGGCACCACCACGGAGTTGCCAAACTGGCGATAGGCCTGCGTATCCGAGA
The DNA here is from genome assembly GCF_046567715.1 of Salmonella sp. 741265116_PST. Classification (NCBI taxonomy): domain Bacteria; kingdom Pseudomonadati; phylum Pseudomonadota; class Gammaproteobacteria; order Enterobacterales; family Enterobacteriaceae; genus Salmonella; species Salmonella sp. 741265116_PST. Next base: position 40,740 of record NZ_JBKFPH010000013.1, read on the forward strand.
CAGGTATCCTGAACTGGTACGTTTGCGGCGCCTCAAATCCCATTAAACGCGCGCACTCTCTCGGCGTGAGTCGGCGGGGACGATGTTGTTGGTTGCCAGCATCGTCGAAATTCACTTCGCCTTTCGCCATATCCCAACCACGATCGATCAGAATTTCGGCGCCATCTTTGTAGTAGCGAGCAGATAACGTGCGCGCCACACTTTCCGGATTGTCAGGATAAACCATGCCATAGCCAAAACCGTTTCCCCGCGCCTGGTGCTTTTTCGCGTAGCGATATAAATATTTCCACAGCACCGGCGTCAGGATATATTTGGCTTCGACGACGGGCTCCAGCAGTTCTGCCAGCGTCGGACGGCGCGGTGGATAACAACGGGCGATATTGCGTAACGTAAAATCGGTTTTCAGGTTTAAATCGCGGCGGAATCCCACCAACACAATACGTTCCCGATGCTGAGGCAGAAAGTGCTGCCCGTCGATAATTTTCGGATCGTCCGGGCCATTGTTAGCGGCATCCGCCACGTCATATCCCAGTTCATCGAGCGTTTGCATAATAATGCGGAAGGTGTTGCCCTGGTCGTGACTTTTAAGGTTTTTCACGTTTTCCAGCACAAACAGCGCGGGGCGGCGAGCGTCGATAATTCTTACGACATCAAAAAATAACGTCCCCTGAGTCTCGCAGGCAAAGCCGTGGGCGCGGCCCAGCGCATTTTTCTTGGAAACGCCCGCCAGAGAAAATGGCTGACAGGGAAAGCCCGCCAGCAGGACATCATGTTGCGGAATATGCTGGCGAATGTGTTCCGCCGCCTCATCATCGCTGACCCCTTCCCGGTGGCTCAATGTGATATCGCGGATATCTTCATTAAAGCGATGTTGCAGCGGATCGCAAAAATAGTTCGCTTTATATGTCCGTACCGCGTGCTTATTCCATTCGCTGGTAAACACGCACTGTCCGCCTATCGCTTCAAATCCGCGGCGAATGCCGCCGATGCCCGCGAAGAGATCGATAAAGCGAAAGGCGTAATGCGGATGATGCGCTGGCGGCGTCGGCAACTCTGTTTTAAGACAGGTGAGTTCATTGTCGCTCAAACGATGCCATGCCGCGTTCATCATTACGCGCTTTAAGATGGCCGGGCTCCAGTGCTGTTCGCCCAGGCCGTTAAGGTGCGCCACCAGCGTTTTAACATCGTAGATTTCCAGCAATTGACTCAGCATCGCCTGGATCTCGCTTCCGGCGTCGTCGGCGATGAGGTTCCGGGCGTGTGTTACTGAAATATTTTCCTGCATACATTTAACCGGCCAAAAATAATTGCCGACAGACTAACATAAAATGACGCGGTTTACGTTTTAGCGGCAGGGGTTACTGATGCGTAGCAAACATCTGGATGACCGCCTCATCCCGTGTTTCATAGTCGCCTTTCAGCTCAGCGCTCAGTTTCGCCATGTACGACACCAGAAAATCCGCATTACGCTGCGCCAGGGACTTGCCCCGTTCGGTCTGCATCGTCAGCGGCAGTTTCAGCAGTTTGGTTTGAAAATGGTCGAGCGCGAATTGCTTATCGTTAAGAGGCCGTCTGTCGGCAAAGGGATCGTCGGCATCAAACAGCGCGACGCCCAGCGCGCCGGAGACCGCGAAGACCCGCGCCAGACCAATGGCGCCCAACGCCTCCAGCCTGTCTGCATCCTGTACGATTTTTGCCTCTGGCGTGGTAGGCGCAATTTTTGCGCTGAAGCTATGCGCTTCGATAGCATGGCAAATGCCCGCCAGTTTTTCTGCCGGAAAGTCAGGAAAATCCCGCAGAAAAATACGCCGGGTTTCTGCCGCCGCCAGAATGGAAGAACGATGCCGCTGCGGATGATTTTTCGCCAGGCTGACAATGTCATGGAAATAACATGCCGATAGCACCACCAGCCAGTCGACAGGACTGTTTTTCCCCAGCGTTTGCGCGGTTGCCCAAACACGACGAAAATGGAAGATGTCATGCGCGGCATCCTGTTCCTGGTGGTGGTGACGTAGCCAGTCTTCAAACTGCGATTGCCAGTATCCTGAGTCCATACGCCCTCTCTTTATAGCAGACCATTTTTATTACATGCCTGAGCACAGGGTTCGCTATCCTGACATATCCGCCACCACTTTACATCCCTGCGTGCTTGCGCGTTTCTGGCTGAGTGTCGGCGGGATAAGCCCTGTTTTTGCGAGGCCGGGTATACCAGGCAATACTCCCCAGAATAAGCCAGACGACGCCCAGCGAAAGCGCGTTAAGCCATTTTTCCGTTGCGCTGCCAGGAGTGCTGATTGGGCTGAGAACCGGCTCGGTTTGTATGGCGGACATCAGCCACACGCAACGCGCCATCGCCCAGATGAAGTAGCCGCAAAAGGTATAAAAAACCCATAACGCTAATTTGCCGCCCATGCTACGGGTGGCGTTGTCCTCCCTGGTACTCAAACTTTACTCCGCTTTTGTGATGTAAGTCATATGACATTAATTACATTATAATGTGACATTAGTCACATTTCGACCATAAAATACCTTATCCACCTGTTCTGGTTATTCATTTCACAAATAGTTTATTCTCAGATAATGTTACGCCTGGCGCTGAACCTGCTGTTAAATAAGGGGATGGTGATTGAATCGCATTCTGATATGGAATAACCTATAACCAGAACAACTTATTTTTGCCCACCGCGATAGCGTTTTATTTTATTAGCATTAAATGTCAGAATGATTCGGTTATTAGCCTTTTATCATTTATTTTATCATTACCCACATTACCGGCATTTATGCCGGTTTTTTTTATGCTTTTTCATAATCGAAACATCAAACACATATAAAAAGCAAATTATATTCACATCAATAATTATCAAGTAAAAATACATAACTTACTGATAAAAAATGATAATTATAGAATATACATTCTTGGTTACTTATATAATCAGTATTATAAAAAACCAAATAGAAACAAATTGAAATATTTTAAATACCTTTGTTACATGTTATTTTTTAAATCTCGTGAACTTAATAGAATAGTATCAAACCGTAGTTTTGTTGAAGTAGTTACATATTCATATAAATTATTATCACAAGGGAATACATAATGAACAGAAAAGTTCTGGCACTGCTTGTCCCGGCGTTATTAGTGGCAGGCGCAGCAAATGCGGCTGAAATTTATAATAAAAATGGCAACAAACTCGACCTGTACGGCAAAGTTGATGGTCTGCGTTACTTCTCTGACAATGCAGGCGACGATGGCGACCAGTCCTACGCCCGTATTGGCTTTAAAGGCGAAACGCAAATCAACGATATGCTGACCGGCTATGGTCAGTGGGAATACAACATTAAGGTAAACACCACCGAAGGCGAAGGTGCAAACTCCTGGACTCGTCTGGGCTTTGCCGGTCTGAAATTCGGCGAGTACGGCTCTTTCGATTATGGCCGTAACTATGGCGTTATCTACGACGTTGAAGCCTGGACCGATGTGCTGCCGGAATTCGGCGGCGACTCTTACACCCAGACAGATGTCTATATGCTGGGCAGAACCAACGGCGTTGCCACCTACCGTAATACCGACTTCTTCGGTCTGGTGGACGGCCTGAACTTCGCGTTGCAGTACCAGGGTAATAATGAAAACGGCGGTGCTGGTGAAGGTACAGGTAACGGCGGCAGCCGCAAACTGGCCCGTGAAAACGGCGACGGTTTCGGTATGTCTGCCTCCTACGACTTTGACTTCGGGTTAAGCCTGGGTGCGGCCTACTCTTCCTCTGACCGTACGGACAATCAGGTTGCTCGTGGTTATGGCGACGGCATGAATGAGCGCAACAACTATGCTGGTGGTGAAACCGCTGAAGCCTGGACCGTAGGTGCCAAATATGACGCCTACAATGTTTACCTGGCGGCGATGTACGCTGAAACCCGCAACATGACCTATTATGGCGGCGGCAATGGCGAAGGTAATGGCGGTATCGCTAACAAAACCCAGAGCTTTGAAGTGGTTGCGCAGTATCAGTTCGATTTCGGTCTGCGTCCGTCCATCGCCTACTTGCAGTCTAAGGGCAAAGATTTAGGCGGTCAGGAAGTCCATCGTGGCAACTGGCGTTACACCGACAAAGATCTGGTTAAATATGTTGACGTCGGTATGACTTACTACTTCAACAAAAATATGTCCACCTACGTTGATTATAAAATCAACCTGCTGGACGAAGATGATGACTTCTACGCAAACAACGGTATTGCAACCGATGATATCGTAGGTGTTGGTCTGGTCTACCAGTTCTAAGACGCTTTATGTTATTCAAGCCCGTGCTTAGCGCGGGCTTGTTATTATAGGGCAAGAATTAAATAACGGATAACGGCGCAAAGACAGGTGACCTGGCTTCATCGGATAGATGAGGACAACGTCGCTCTTTTCAGGCGCTGTCTGCAAGAGAAATAACACTTTTGAGGAAAAGAAAATGCCACTATAGATGATGGATGTCAGCGTCTATAGATGATAATCATCCGGGCATAAAAAAAGCTCCTGTACGGAGCTAATATGAATTATTTTCTAAAATCTGGCGGAACCTGCCCTGAGCGAATATATAATCCAACATTATCAAAAGTGATCATAGTTGACTTACAAAAAATACATTTCGCGCCAAATGGGTTTTGCTCAGTAACATCGAATGTCGATGTTCTGTATTGTGAACCATGGCAACATGGACACCGGAAGTGAATTTTATTAGTAATATCAGTTGCCTTAAAGCGCCACAACGTTAACCGCTGATGGACCTTTTGGTCCCTGCTCTACTGAAAACTCCACTTCCTGATTTTCATTCAGAGTGCGGAATTCATTACTTTGAATGGCGGAAAAATGCACAAACACATCTTTGCTGCCATCTTTAGGCGTAATGAAACCAAAGCCCTTTTCAGGGTTAAACCATTTTACTAAACCAGTGATTTTCGTCGTCATAATATTGTTACCTTTTGAATGAGCCCTTGGGCAAAATGGCCTGAAGAAAATTATCAGAGAGAAAAAAACCTAAAGGAGATCTCAAGAGGAACAAATGATGAGAAATATTACAATCACTACTTCAGATAAGTTTGTATCAAACCGCACAACCATTAACGCATGGTTAACTGAACATAGCAAGCTTTAGTTTTGTTAAAAAAATATTAATTGTTTTTTAGCATTATCACGCTGATTGCCATACTCTTTTTTATCTATGCTCGTCGCTACGGCTGAAACCTGGCGTAAATAAGTTACGTCTCACAACGCTTACATAGCAATAAACGAGCAATAAACGCGCCACATTTCCTGATGTCGTAAACCAGGATACATGCGCCTCATCGTGAGAGGTTCCTGTGATCTTGTGCGACCAAAAGAATGGGGACGATTTGGCAACCATCTCAGGCATTGATCGCACAAGTTACTTAACACGCAGTAGATCAGAGTATCTTGTGGTGTACCGAGGCGAAAGCATTTCTCGCTTCATAGCCCACTGTTGCGACATCCCCTGCCCGGCGAAGTACAGCGTCCCCTTCCCGTCTTTTGCGTTAAGATGGTCCAGTACTTCCATCAGCTTCTCACTACCGGCGCGCGGCGCGTTATCGTCGAAAAGGTTGAGTTGCGCTACACCCTGACTGAAGAAGTCACCCAGCATCACCCCCGCTTTCTGGTAGCGATGGCCGTCGCGCCATATTTTATCCAGGCACTTCACAGCCGCATTGATAATGTCGCGTGAATCCTGCGTGGGGGTGAGAAGCGTCACCGCGGCGCTGTTACCGTAGTAGGGCTCGTTCAGGGCAAAGGGCGATGTTTTGACAAATGTTGAGATGAAACGGCAGTACTGATGCTCGCCGCGGAGTTTTTCTGCCGCGCGCGCAGCGTAGCTGTAAACAGCCTGGCGCATTTCCTCATAGTCTGTGACCCGCTCGCCGAAAGAGCGGCTACAAACGATTTCCTGCTTTGCCGGCGCAAACTCTTCAAGCTCCAGACATGGCTCTCCGCGAAGCTCTCTCACGGTACGCTCCAGCACGACATTGAAGTGTTTCCTGATGATCCAGGTACTTTGTTCAGAGAGATCGAGAGCAGTCTTGATGCCCAGGGCATTGAGCTTCTTACTGATGCGCCTGCCGACACCCCAGACATCCTCTACGGGTATCAGGGCCAGCAGCCGACGCTGGCGATCGATGTTCGACAGGTCAACCACCCCGCCGGTCTGGCGCTGCCACTTTTTCGCAGCATGGTTAGCCAGCTTGGCAAGGGTTTTCGTCTGGGCAATGCCTACACCGACAGTCAGGTGCGTGCGCTTCAGGACCGTCGCTCTTATCTCGCGCCCGAAATCTGTCAGATCCCGGCAGTTTCGTACCCCCGTCAGATCACAAAAAGCCTCATCAATGCTGTAAATTTCTACTCGCGGCACCATCTCCTCGAGTGTGGTCATTACCCGGTTCGACATATCAGCGTAAAGCTCGTAATTACTGCTGAAGCAAACAACACCGGATCGCCGGAAGCGTTCTTTCTGTTTGAAGTATGGCTCACCTGGTGCGATACCGAGCTGTTTCGCCTCGGCGCTACACGCGATAACGCAGCCATCATTGTTTGATAACACCACCACCGGTCGGCCACATAAATCAGGACGAAAGACCGTTTCGCAGGAGGCGTAAAAGCTATTAACATCGCAGAGCGCGAACATAATCAACTGACCGCTTTAATGATAAAGGTCACCACCCCGAATATGTCGAGCGTGTCTTCACTGCCGACAGGTATGGGTCGATAGGCACCGTTCATGGGGATTAACTGCACTGTCGGACGCAACTGCAACCGCTTTACGGTGAACTCTCCTTCAATTGCCGCAATGACAATGTCACCGTGGTCAGCGTTCCGTGAGCTATCCACCACCAGCAGGTCGCCGTCGCTGATGCCTGCTTCAATCATTGAATCACCCGTGGCTTTGACAAAATATGTTGAGCTGGGATGAGAAACGAGCAACTCATTAAGATCGATACGCTGCTCAATGTAGTCCGCCGCGGGGCTGGGGAATCCACACGGTACTAAGTAACTGAAAAATGGGAGAGGAATAATTTCGCGCAACTCTATAGGTCTGAAAAATTCCATAATTCATACCTCTAATACTGTTTTTATATACAGTAGTATTATTTAAACATGCGCGCAAGATACCGGAGTCGCTACGGCTGTTTAAATCTTCGTCGCTTCGTTTGTAAGTTTCTCTCTCAGTTCAAATTATGGGTTTTGTAAATTTTCCGGTTGTATTGTCATGTGCGCATATTTAAGCCAGTCTGGAGGCCAGATTTCTGTACAGCGTCGACAGTCCCGCAGCGTAAGTTATCGCCACGCGCCAGCGCGTTTCCCTGACAGCAAGTAATCTTTTGCCTGGCGACCATGTCTACAGGGGAACATTTCGGGCAACAGGCCGGGTGCGATGATTACCGAGGACGACGGCGTTAAGTCGCCGCGAGTGACATCACTGTGAATCCCGATGGGGTACAGCGAAAGACCGGGGCTGAAAACCAGGAGTTGACTTATAATCGAAAAGTAAAAATCACACCATCACTGGCCCCCTCTTCTGGCAGAAAAAGCATAAGATGGCGATACGTTTTTCACGTACTATTCTAACAGAATATTCTAAGTGTATTCTAAGTGTGAGACTGATCGCTGAAAGAAGATGAGCTAAGTGTTTGAATTGTGGCGGAGAGAGGGGGATTTGAACCCCCGGTAGAGTTGCCCCTACTCCGGTTTTCGAGACCGGTCCGTTCAGCCGCTCCGGCATCTCTCCGTATATTGCAATGATGCCAGGTAATTTGGCATTTTAACAGACCCTATTCGGGTAATTTTGTTCAAGTGACGAGTTTACGAGCAAAACGATGATTAAGTGGCCCTGGAAAGCACAAGAAATAACCCAGAACGAAGACTGGCCGTGGAATGATGCGCTGGCTATACCTCTTCTGGTAAACCTCACCGCGCAAGAACAGGCTCGGCTTATTGCGCTAGCCGAACGTTTTTTGCAGCAGAAAAGACTGGTAGCGCTACAGGGATTTGAGCTCGACTCGTTAAAAAGTGCGCGTATTGCGTTAATTTTTTGCTTACCGATCCTGGAGCTCGGTATTGAGTGGCTTGATGGTTTTCATGAAGTGCTCATTTATCCCGCGCCCTTTGTGGTAGATGATGAATGGGAAGATGACATAGGTCTGGTGCACAGCCAGCGTGTCGTACAGTCGGGGCAAAGCTGGCAACAAGGGCCCATCATTCTGAACTGGCTGGATATCCAGGACTCGTTCGATGCTTCGGGTTTCAACCTCATTATTCATGAAGTCGCGCACAAACTGGATATGCGTAATGGCGATCGCGCCAGCGGCATCCCTTTCATCCCGTTGCGCGATGTGGCTGGCTGGGAACACGATCTCCACGCGGCAATGAATAATATTCAGGATGAAATCGATCTTGTTGGCGAAAGCGCTGCCAGTATAGATGCCTATGCCGCCACCGACCCTGCAGAATGTTTTGCCGTGTTGTCAGAGTATTTTTTCAGCGCGCCAGAACTGTTTGCTCCACGTTTCCCGGCGCTATGGCAGCGTTTTTGCCAGTTCTATCGCCAGGATCCTTCTCAGCGCTTACGGGTAAACGCTGCTGAAGGCGACTACGGCGAGGAATCCGAACATTAATTCCTCACTTTGTGGGTTAATTAACCAATTGAATTGGCGCGTTAATTTTACTGTTGACACGTTATAGCTGGCCCAGTATTATGCGCCTCGTTGAAACAATTCCTCTGTAGTTCAGTCGGTAGAACGGCGGACTGTTAATCCGTATGTCACTGGTTCGAGTCCAGTCAGAGGAGCCAATTTAAGGAAAGCAGACGTTCACTGACGTCTGCTTTCTGCATTTATATCAACTGGTTATTCCCTTCTTCAGGTTCACTCTCGTTCACTAAAAACCACTCGAAGCCATACCCTTTTGCTGGTAAAAATGCTGGTAAAGCTGGTTCGATTTGCGTTTTACCAGCACGCGGAGGGAACCGTCATGTCACTTACTGATACTAAAGTAAAAAATGCCAGACCAGCGGAAAAGGCTGTCAAGCTCACTGACGGGTTTGGCCTCTATCGGTTCGAAATACTGGCAGTTGGGCTACCGCTATTATGGCAATCAGGAGGTGTTTTCCATTGGGGTTTACCCTGCTGTATCGCTTGCCGATGCCAGATAATGCCGTGACGAGGCTAAAAGGTAGCTGGCTCAGGGGATTGACCCGAACGCAAAAAAACAGGCTGATGAAAAAATCCTTCAGGAAAATTTGACTTGTGTAATTACAGACAAAGTTGCGCCATGCCGGAGCAAAGTATGGATTAGATCAAAACTTCAACGCTTTGTTGTTTTTGTCAGCAAACAAACGCGCAACCTTATTTCCCCCTTTGACAAGCCGATCGCACATCGTTACTATGCGCCCCGTTCACACGATTCCTCTGTAGTTCAGTCGGTAGAACGGCGGACTGTTAATCCGTATGTCACTGGTTCGAGTCCAGTCAGAGGAGCCAGATTTTAGTTTCGGGACATCCTGGCGAGTCCGGAGACATTTAAAAAACAAGAAGTTATCTTTACCCGGTTGATCTGATAAGGTTTGCCGGGTTTTTTGACATCCATAGTTTTTGGGGCTTAATCGGGGCCTCACGGTTCGTTGAGTAAATGGAGCCCCCTCCTATGGCATTAACCGATACCGCTATCCGCAAGATCAAATTCACCGAGAAATCCTTCAAGATCACCGACAGTTTAGGACCCAACCTGCTGCTCAAACCCAACGGCTCAAAACTCTGGTACATGAAGTACGTTGATGGCAAAGAGAAGAGGCTAGAAGCTAGCCTTCGTTACTATCTGGCGCAGGGGCTTAGCAGGAAAGAGGCGCTGGCGATGGTAGCGATGGATTTGGGGCATGGTGACGGGCGTGGGCGGTATGTGGCGCAGGTGTATAGCCAGTTCTGACAGTCGGCTAAGAACGGGATATAGCCATTCGCCCCCTAAGGCTTACACTTTGAAGTGATTCAGAAAATATCTGCATTTATCTATCATGATATGCAGGCTATCAGCTAAGCTACGATAACGTGTTCCTAAATAGTGTGGAATAGCAGATCGCTTTGAGGGAACTCAGCCCGGATTGTGCGATCTGATCAATCGCTAAGCATCACCAGTCACCAGCCGGACTGAGCGATGCCAATCATTACACCGATCGCCGAAGTCTGCTATGAACAGTTGAGAATTACTCAGAGTTGTTCATCATCTGTATCCACACCACTAAATTATTAGTTGCGGTTTTTCCCACCCCAATCACACATTAAATCCAGAATTGGCATTAATGATTCCCCTCGTTTTGAAAGACTGTATTCAACTTTGGGCGGTATTTGAGGATACTCCACCCTATTGATTATTCCATCTTGTTCGAGTTCTTTCAGAGTATTACTCAGAGTTTTGAAAGAAATCGTACCGATGCGGCGTTTAAGCTCGTTGTATCGCATGACTGGTTTATTTTCATTTAACCAGTACATAACTATCATTTTATATTTCCCGCTAATTAAGGAAAGCGTATAACCAAAATCGGTTTCCTCCAGGTTGATACCAGTCTGTGAGCATGTCTCAGTCACCATTTACACTCTCCTTTTGGTAAGTATATAACCTAAATTTGCGTACTTCACAAACGACAGGGCCAATCATATACTCCTGAGTAACCCAATCGCAAGTCAGTCCTGAATGAGGAAATGATGAAAAAAACGCTTATAGTTGTCGCTCATCCAAATATTGAAAATTCAGTTGTTAATCAGTGTTGGATAAATGAGTTAAAAAAGTATCCTGATCAGTTTACTGTCCATGAGCTTTATAAAGCATACCCTGACGGCAGGATCAATATCGAGACTGAGCAAAGACTGGTTGAGCAACATGAGTCGCTGGTTTTGCAGTTCCCAGTTTACTGGTTCAACTGCCCTCCCATGTTGAAACAATGGCTGGATGAAGTGTTTCTTTATGGATGGGCATACGGCTCTACAGGCGATAAGCTGAAGAATAAAAAAATAGCTTTGGCTGTAACTGCCGGTATTGAACTTGCAGACTATATGGCGAATGGCCGTTATAAATTTACCATGCAAGAAGTACTTCGCCCATTTGAAATTACGATTAAATATGTTGGTGCTGAATATGTTCCACACTTTGCCTTTTATGGTGCAGAATATAATCCTTCCAGAGAAGTGATTAAAGAAAACGCAGTAGGCTATGTTAAGTACTTAACTAAATTAACTTACAGTGAGTTAGTAACAAGTAAGTAATGTTAATTTGATAGCCCGTTCTCATATATTTTCGCTTATGATGCAGTAAATAATATGGTTCTGCTTGCTGCATCAATTAGTGTCTTGATTGCCTTATTTGTAATTAAGCCAAAAGAACACAGTGAAATTTAACCGAACCATTACAAACCAACTCACAAATTTCGTATTGAGTTGGTTATCGTACTGATATTTTGGCTTTGGCACTCAGGTAATTACATAACCGATGTCCACTTTGACACAAAGCTGTCTGTTATGCCCACTTACGGCCAAAGAGTAATCTAAAACATGACAAATATCACATTTCAGAATAGTTATTGCGTTTGGCGCCTTATTGAGGGCTTCACTCCAATTTTAAAAATAAAATCTTCATAAATTCAATATGATAAATCAATATCAGTATCCAGTCAGAGGAGCCAAATTCCTGTTTTCAGGCTTACTTATAAATTCTTATTACCTTAGATTTCAATAAGTTAGCGTGAAAATCTTTCCCGATGTGTGTCTGGTTTTTCCTGCGTATCCGGCGAAATTGGTGGTCTGATTTGGGGTCATTTCAGTTCGATAATGGCGTGACCACCCTATATCCCTGTCCGACGCGAAAATCCACAGTATCAAGCCTTCTGACACCCCTTTAAACTGACCGCTTCTCACGGTCTGTATTCGCTTGTCAATCCGGGCTTGTGGGTCAGGCGCTCAAGGAGCGCGAAGTGCGACGCAATGTTTTCGCCTTCCGGCGCGTTTCCTGGCGTAGACGCGATTATCAGCGACAGGTATCCGGTGATGGTGATGGAGCTCGCGGCACAATAAGGCCTTAGCGGGATGCAGAATCGCCTCCCGCTAAGGCTTCACTCAGCCACTTTCCATATCATATAAATACGCCTCTTCCGCTCCTGTCCAACAGCAGGCGACAGCTCATTTCGTTAGCGAAACGGTGGCTCATTAAACGTGCGTAATTTACGTGAGTGCAAACGATCACCTTCTGCGCGTAGCAAATCAATAGCACGAATACCAATTTGCAAATGTTCTGAAATAGCCCCCTCATAAAACCGGTTTGCCTGCCCGGGCAGTTTAATTTCACCGTGTAAAGGTTTGTCAGAAACACAAAGCAACGTGCCGTAAGGCACACGAAAGCGATAGCCCTGGGCTGCAATCGTCGCGCTCTCCATATCAATCGCAACCGCGCGGCTAAGATTGAATCGCAACGCCGATGCGGAATAACGAAGCTCCCAGTTACGGTCATCCGTGGTGACGACCGTTCCCGTGCGCAGTCGCTGTTTCACCTCTTCGCCGGGCATTCCGCTAACCGCTTTGGTAGCGTCGTACAGCGCACGCTGTACTTCCGCAATGCTTGGAATAGGAATATCAGGCGGCAGAACAGCATCCAGCACATGATCATCGCGTAAGTAGGCATGGGCCAGCACATAATCACCAATCGCCTGACTTTCTCGTAACCCTCCACAGTGCCCAATCATAAGCCAGACGTCAGGCCGCAACACGGCCAAATGGTCGCAAATCGTTTTAGCATTTGAAGGGCCGACACCGATATTTACCAGCGTAATCCCCTGCCCATCTGCCGTTACCAGGTGCCAGGCGGGCATCTGATGCTTCTTCCAGGCCAGATCGGAAATAGCCTCTTCCGGCGCTTCCGTTTCTGCCGTGATCCAAACTCCGCCGGCACAGGAAAGCGCGACATAGGGACTGTCAGGATCAAGAATTTGGCTGCATCCCCAGCGCACAAACTCATCGACATAGCGGGTGTAGTTGGTAAACAAAACGAAGGGCTGAAAATGTTCAACCGGCGTACCGGTATAGTGCCGTAACCGGGCCAACGAGAAGTCAACACGACGCGCGTCGAAGTGCGATAACGGATAGAATTCGCCGGGGTGGAACAGGCCGTCAGCTGTCTCATCGCCAATCTGCGCCAGTTCTGTGGTAGGAAAATGGCGCGTTAGCCCGGCGCTCATAGAACGATCCAGCGTCAGAGCTGAGCCGTCGATCACGTAAGGATACGGGATCTCATGGTGCGAGGCCTCCACCGTAATATGCGCGCCATAATCATGGTAAACGAGGTTAAGCTGTTCCAGAAGATAAGCGCGAAATAGCGCAGGCCGCGTAACGGTAGTGGTATAACAACCGGGATGAGTAAAGCGTCCAAAAGCGCGTGTTTTAGGCGGATTCGGTGTCGCGCCATCCCAGCTTACAGACAGCGAAGGATAAACAAACAGTCCGTTAAGCCTGGCGTGGGGATCGGGCAGCGTACCGTTATCAACATAGTCAGCGATGGCTTCACGGAGCGCGTTAACCGACTGCTCGTACAGCTCCTCCAGGCGATCCAGCGCCTGCTCGGGCGTCAGGTTTGTGCCTTTATTTTCCATATTATTCTCCTTAGCGTTCACAGGTGAGGCACGTCATTCGATAGTATGACAGCAAAGGAAGAAACTAAAGGGGTTAGCGTAAGGCCGGCAGCAGTAAACATGAACCCTTTAAAAAGAAAAGAGAACTATCTTAGGCCACCATCATCGCTCAAAAAGAAGGGTACTGGTACAGCCATTTGTTAAGTTCATTACAATTAGTCATATAACCATTTCCCGGCTTTTGCTGACTCGATCAGCATGCTGATAGTGAAATCTGGGACGGGTACAGGCTCCGTTTTCTTGAACGGATGCCATGAAAAAGGGTGATTAGGAAAATAGGTTTCTATTCTGAAGTTACCTCGCTCGACATTGAGTTTCTCGAAGAACTTATTCATGAGATCTTCGGCTTCAAGTTCATCAATGCTCAGATCAGTATCAAGGTCAATCTCTGGTGTTAATTCCACTTGCTTAATGTTGAACAGATATGTGCCAGCATAAGGCCGTACAAGCTCGTAAACTTGCTGTTCAATATTGTCTACCATAACTTATCATTGCCCCGAGCAATGGTATTGTAGTCGCGTATAGTGCGATATGTTATTTGTGACACATCTGCGGCAAGGATAATTTCCCCGATCAAAGGAATGGAACGTCCAACAAACGGCGCAATGTTACGAACCATAACACGTCTGGCTGTCCACGGGGTGTAACCGCCTAACCATGTCGGAAGGGATATTCCAAAGGGAAATTTTGACTTTTTAAACACTGCACGTGCAGTCCTGGACGCGTATGATGTGCCTTTAGTCGCTCCAGCGGGTTTCGCCCTTGTCCAGAGATTATTGCGACCTGATACCAGAGCAACAACGGCCCCGAAATCTGCAACACCAATCCCAAACTGGCTTGCGGTATTCTCACAAAAAATCATAAACAGAAGTTCGGCAGCAGTCAGATTGGATTTTCCTGCATAGAAGTATGTTCCATTTAGTTCTTCTACTGTATCCATTAGAAACTCTATAGCTGCTATTTTGGTTTACTTATTATACAGCCTTGTTTCGAATGAAAGAAATCAATCTTTTGGGAAAGAACGGATCAAGATCACGGGAAATATCTGAAATCAGATGAAAGAGACAGTCGCGATTCCCACCAGGGGCATCACCTGGCAAGCTTGTGTGATCGCTCCGTTTGAACCGAACACATCTATATGTCAGCATACTGATACGGGTTTGATCTTGCGGATAGCGGTATCGGTTAATGCCATCGGCGGGGGCTCCATTTTTCCAACGAACCGTGAAGCCTCCGATTAAGCCCTCAAGAAACTATGGATGTCAAAAAACCCGGTAAACCTTCTCAGGTCAACCGGGCAAAGATAATTTCTTGTTTTTTAAACGTTTCCGGACTCGCCAGGATGTCCCGAAACTAAAATTTGGCTCCTCTGACTGGACTCGAACCAGTGACATACGGATTAACAGTCCGCCGTTCTACCGACTGAACTACAGAGGAATCGTTTGAACGGGGCGAATATTAACGAGGTGCCCCTGGCTTGTCAAAGCCTGTTTTCACAAAAAAAGTTCGTTTGCTGTTTTATTCCACACTTCGGTTAAAATTCACCGTTTCCTGATGATTTTCACAGCAAAAAGCGCTTACTCCCTCTTTACGCGCGGGTATCTCCACAGCCAGCGCCCGCTTACCAGACGCCAGTAAAACAGCGCGCCGCGCACGGCCCAGTCAAGAAACATCCCCAGCCAAACCCCTACAACCCCCATACCCAGCACAATACCAAGCGTATACCCTGCCACAACGCGACAGCCCCACATCCCCAGCATTGATACCCACATCGCAAATCGCACATCGCGCGCGCCTTTAAAACCCGACGGCAACACCCACGCGGCCGCCCAAATTGGCATAAAGGCGGCATTAAGCCAGAGCAGAACTTTCACTACCTCTTTTACGTCCTGCTCCTGGGTATAAAATGAGGCAAACAGACCCGCGAACGGCGCTGTCCCCCAGGCAATTGCCGTAAGTACGATAGTTGACATCCAGAATACATGGCGCAGTTGACGCTCTGCCTGACCAATTTGCCCGGTACCAAGACGCTTACCGGTGATAATAGTCGACGCCGAACCAAGGGCGTTACCCGGCAGGTTGATAAGCGCCGCCACGGAAAAGGCAATAAAGTTACCCGCAATAACGTTAGTGCCCATTCCGGCGACAAACATTTGTGTCAGTAGCTTGCCACCGTTGAACAGCACTGACTCAATGCTCGCCGGAATACCAATACCCATCACTTCCCAGATAATGCCGAAATTCAGCGGCTTCAGATAGCTTTTCAGCGGAATGCGCAGCGCCGGATTAAAACCAATCATCAGCACCCAAATAATCGCTACCGCGCCGATGTAGCGCGAAATGGTTAACCCCAGCCCCGCGCCGGCAAAACCCAGCCCTTGCCAGGAGAAAGCCCCGTAAATCAGGATGCTGCTGATGATAATATTGAGAATGTTCATCCCGCCGTTAATCATCAACGGGATTTTCGTATTACCAGCCCCACGCAGCGCACCGCTACCGATTAGCGCAATTGCCGCAGCCGGATAACTCAGCACCGTCAGTTCAAGGTACGTTAACGCCAGCCCCTTTACTTCTGGCGTCGCCTCGCCTGCGACAATATTAATAATTTCACTGCCGAAATAATGAATGACCACTGCCAACACAACGGCAAATAGCGTCATAATCACCAGCGACTGGCGCGCCGCCGCCCTTGCCCGTCGCCTGTCGCGCTTGCCCAGGCTAAAGGCGACCACCACCGTAGTACCAAGATCGATAGCCGCAAAAAAAGCCATAATTACCATATTAAAACTGTCGGCAAGCCCCACGCCCGCCATTGCTTCCTTGCCCAGCCAACTGACGAGAAAAGTACTGAGCACGCCCATTAGCAAAACACAGGTATTTTCCAGAAAAATGGGGATAGCAAGTGGGGTGATTTCACGCCAGAACAACACCTTGTAACTCTTGCGTTTGGCATACCAGGGCGTACGGACAACAACCTGGCGTAAGGCAGTGGAGACGTTCAAAATGGACCTTAAAGAAGAGAGTTGAAACCACATTTCAATAATGAGCGAGAAATCGTAAGGCTGCAAAGCTTTTTGCAGAAAAAATGTCTGCAAATGCAACAAAGTGATGAGATAACCCGCAATCGAATCTGTAAGGGGTTAAATGGGGTTTGACAAAAATTTTTCCGCCGCTAATATACGACCCCACACAATTCCTCTGTAGTTCAGTCGGTAGAACGGCGGACTGTTAATCCGTATGTCACTGGTTCGAGTCCAGTCAGAGGAGCCAGATTTTAGTTTCGGGACATCCTGGTGAGTCCGGAGACGTTTAAAAAACAAGAACTTATCTTTACCCGGTTGACCTGATAAGGTTTGCCGGGTTTTTTGACACCCATAGTTTTTGGGGACTTAATCGGGGGCCTCACGGTTCGTTGAGAAAATGGAGCCCCTGCCATGACACTCACTACTAATACAGATACTCCAGCCCATGAAAACCAGCAATGTGGCAGGATATTTAAAGGCCAGACCTGCCCGCGCTAATGTTGACCGGCATTCCGGAACGGCGCTCCAGCACCTCATTAACCCGCGAAGTATCAACGCCATCCCCTTTGATAAACGTGCGCAGTACTGGCGTAACGGGCAATGGAACCTTTTTGTCTGACTCAAATTCAGCACGGTTGCGAGAAAGCGGTTCGTGTACCTCCAGCCAACGACTGCCATCCGGCTCTACCGAAAATTTAACGGGCCTGTCGATAATCTGAACGCGGGTTCCTACAGGAACATGGTCGAATAAATATTTAATATCGTCATTGCGTAAACGGATACAGCCCTGACTGACGCGAAGGCCAATACCAAAGTTAGCGTTAGTGCCATGGATGGCATATAACCTGCCGATATATATTGCGTATAGCCCCATAGGGTTATCCGGCCCCGCAGGCACCATCGCGGGCAGCGTTTTTCCCTCTTTAGCATATTCCCGACGCGTATTAGCCGTTGGCACCCAAACCGGGCCATCTTGTTTGCGTTCAACCGCAGTTACCCAGTTGCGCGGCGTTTCACGGCCAGCCTGACCAATACCAATAGGTAGCACCTCAACCGTATTCGTGCCTGCGGGATAATAATAAAGGCGCATCTCGGCGACGTTTACCACAATACCTTCACGAACGGTGTCAGGCAGAATCAACTGCTGCGGCACCACCAGTGTGGAACCAGACTGAGGTAAAAACACATCCACACCGGGATTCGCTTCAAGCATATTACTCAGCCCCTGACCGTAGCGGGCGGCAAATGACTCTAAGGGCTGAGTATTGTTCTGCGGTACGGCGATTGTGACAGGCTGTCCTATCAGACGACTGCCTTCGGGCGGCAACGGATAGCTTATAGCCAGCGAGAAATGGCTTACCAACAAAACGAAAAACGGAAAAAAAGGTGTGGTACGACGCATTATATCCCTTCCTCTGTCGCGGCAGGTGTGCGTTAAGTATAGCTTTTTTCTCACATGGCTGGTGTTGTGCCTCAGGGGTATGTTGCGCTTGCGTTCCCCTCCGGCAGGACAATATTACTGGCCGCCAACTCCCCCATGTTGTGGAACATGGCGCACGCGGCTTCCACGATCGGCATCGCCAGCGCCGCACCGCTTCCTTCACCTAACCGCATCGCCATATGCAAATAGGGTTCCATAGACAAATGCGCGAGCGCGATGCGGGTGCCCTTTTCCGCCGAAAAGTGCGACGGGATCAGATAAGGTCTCACCGCAGGCGCAATCTGACAGGCCGCCAGCGCTGCCGAGTAGGAAAGAAAGCCATCCAGCAATACGGGTAAGCCACACCTTGCCGCGCCAAGCATCACGCCGGTCATCCCGACCAAATCAAAACCACCCACCTTCGACAACACATCAATGCCGTCGCGCGGATTGGGCTGATTAATCGCAATCGCCCGCCGCACGACGTCCACTTTATTATCGATGCGGGAAGGCGGAAGATTCGCGCCAATCCCCACCACCTCTTTTGCATCACTTCCTGTAAAAACGCTGACCATCGCGGCGGCTGGCGTGGTGTTCGCCATTCCCAGCTCCCCTACGCCAAATAAGGTCACGCCGTGTTGCGCCAGGTCGCAGGTGTAGCGGGAAACCTCCAGCAAAAGCGCCTCAGCCTGCGAGCGACTCATCGCTGGGCCAACGGCAATATTTCCGCAGCCGCGCGCGACGCGCATATTAACTACGCCAGGAATAGGTTCAGCATCAATACCGACATCAATGACATGCACCTTCGCACCGGCCTGAGCGGCAAGCACGCATACGCCGGTTGTTCCCCGCGTCATATTCGCCGCCTGAATCGCCGTCACGATTTTGGGCGAAACCGCTACGCCTTCATCCCAGACGCCATGGTCGGCGCACATCACCAGCATCGCCTTTTCACCTACCTGCGGCATACCGTTAAGACCCGGCATTCCTGCGAGCTGAACGGCTAAGGCCTCCAGCCTGCCCAGGCTGCCCGGCGGTTTGAGCAGGCCGTCAATATGTTGCTGCGCACGCGCCATCGCCTCGGCGTCCGGCGCAGGAATGTCACGGAGTAAAGCGTGTAGTGTCTGCATAAGATGTCTCGTCCGTAATAATCGGCTCATAACAGAGCCAGCAGAAAGATCAGTTCGCCAAGTTCGATCGCCGCGCCCAGCGTATCGCCGGTTTGACCGCCAAGCGTACGTTTAAGCAACTGGCCAAGGATGAAAATCGCCGCGAGTGTGACCACCATTGCGGCCAGTCCTTGCATACCAGGCAGTAATACCGTGGCGACGATTACCGCCAATCCCAGAGTAATGCAGGTTTGCCGTCCGCTGACTTTACCGATAAATACATTGCCAAGCCCCTCTTCACGGGCGTAGCGATGACGGTACATCAATAAAACGGCGCTGCCGCGCCCAGCCGCACAGGCCGCTGCCAGCGCCGCCAACATTGGCGTTCCACGTAACGCCAGTTCGCTGACCACCAGAATTTTTGCCAGTAGCACAAAAATAAGCGCCAGCCCGCCATGGGTTCCCAGACGACTATCGCGCATAATCTCCAGCATTCGCTCACGGCGGCGCGCGGAAAAAATGCCATCGCAGGTATCGGCCAGCCCATCCAGGTGAAAACCACCGGTCAGCAGCGCCAGCGCCAGAATACAGAACAACGCCGCTAGCGGAATACCGCACCAGGGTTGCAGGAGGATGAAAATCAGGCCGCTTATCCCCCCCAGAATCAACCCGATAAAGGGAAACATCACGATCCCACGCGAATACTGCTCGAAATCCAGTCCCTGCGACCAGCGTGACGGCACGGGCAAGCGGCTAATAAAAGCGAGCATGGCCCAAAACAGCTTACTCATTTAATTTTGACTCCAATACCTGAGACCACCAGCCAGACCTCATCCGCCGCTGCCGCCAGTCGTTGGTTGACCCGACCGGCAATATCACGAAAATGGCGCGCCAGACGGTTTTCCGGGACGATCCCCATTCCCACCTCATTTGTCACCAGTACCACTTTCGCCGGGCAGCGCTGGCAGGCTGCAATTAAAATCTGAATTTCATCGTCAATGGCGCGCTCCATCGCCGCATAATCCCACTGTTCGGGATCTTTTTCGCCTCCCAGCGCAAACAGCAGATTCGTCACCATGGTGGTAATACATTCCAGCAAAATCGCGTCGTCAGGGGCAAGATCCGCGGTAATCAACGTATCAAGATGCCGCCAGCATTCTGCGGTCCGCCAGTGTGCCGGCCTGCCATCTTTATGATGCTGAATTCTCGCCGCCATCTCGTCATCAAGAATCTGCGAGGTGGCGATATACAGTACCTGCGGCGCATCGCCAATTAAGGCTTCAGCATGACGGCTTTTACCACTACGCGCCCCGCCCGTCACCAGAATCATCATACCGGCTCCTGATGTTGTTGCATGATGGTATAAATTTTATCAATATCAATATGTTGCCGCATCGTTTCCGCCAGCAGATCAAATTGCCGCGCTTTATGCTCCGCATAACAAAAAGTCGTTTCCCACGGCACAAGTCCTTTTCGTGCCCGTAACCCATTGACCACCGCACGGGTAAACGCATCGCTGTCAAACAGGCCGTGAAGGTAAGTGCCAAACGCCAGTCCGTCGGCGGTGACCGCGCCATCCGCCACAGAGCATCCATTTTTCTGTAACGTCATGGCCGTACAGCATCCTTCCTGCAGCACCGTTTCCCCCATGTGGATTTCATAGCCGCGTACCGGTAGCCCCGCCGCGGCAGCCAGCCAGCCGGGCAGCTCGCCTGACATTGTCGCGTTAACCTGCGTCGTGGTTTTATCCTGTGCAAAGCGAGTGATCGTATTAAGCAGCCCCAGACCCGGCTGCGTACCCAGCCCCGACTCCACCTCATCCACAATGGTGTCGCCCAGCATCTGGTAGCCGCCGCAAATTCCCATCACCGGCACGCCCTGCCGATGTGTCTGCAATACCGCATCCACCATCCCGCTTTCGCGCAGCCAGGCGAGGTCGCTCAGCGTATTCTTACTGCCCGGCAGGATCACCAGATCAACGTCAGTCAACGCTTCCGGGCGGCGAATATAGCGTATGCGCACATCCGGCTGCGCCGCCAGAGCGTTAAAATCCGTAAAGTTAGAAATATGTGGCAGTTGCACAATGGCAATAGTGATATCACGGGGGGCGTTACCGCGATATTTATCGTTTTGCAGCGCGACGCCATCTTCATCTTCCAGATCCACATCCAGCCACGGCATCACTCCCAGGACCGGGACGCCGGTAAGCGATTCGATTTGTTCGATACCGGAATAGAGCAGCGCCACATCGCCGCGGAATTTGTTGATAATGACGCCCTTTACTCTGTCACGCTCCTGTTTATGCAGCAGCGCCAGCGTGCCATAAATAGCGGCGAATACGCCGCCCCGGTCGATATCCGCCACCAGAATAACCGGACACTGGGCCATTTCCGCCATTCCCATATTGACGATATCACGATCGCGCAGATTGATTTCCGCCGGGCTTCCGGCGCCTTCCAGCACAATAACGTCATATTCCTGCGCCAGGCTGTTATAGACCGCAAGGATTTGCTCACGCAAACGCGGTTTATAGTCATGGTAACTCACCGCATCCATATTGGTCGCCACTTTCCCCATCAGCACGACCTGCGCCTGGCGATCGCTGGTCGGTTTGAGCAGCACCGGATTCATACGCACATCTGGCGTGATCCCCGCGGCTTCCGCCTGAAAAATCTGCGCCCGCCCCATCTCTTTACCATCCGGCGTAATACCAGAATTAAGCGCCATATTTTGCGATTTAAACGGCGCGGTACGCAGACCATCCTGATAAAAAATGCGGCATAAACCCGCCGCCAGCACACTTTTGCCGACGTCGGATGCCGTCCCCTGCAACATAACTGCCTGTGTCATGACGCCTCCCTGAATGCGCACTTTTGCATTCGATGAAAAAACTCCGTTTCTGTTTTACACAGCGGCAGTCCCAGTTGAGTATGAAGTTTGACCAGCCAGGGCTGGGTTAGCCCCGCGTGTTCCATCGCTTCCGTACACGCGAAAACCTCGCCAGGCGCGCCATGCGTCAGGATCTGGCCTTGACGTAACACGTATACGACATCGCTAATTTCATAAATAAGATCGATATCATGGCTGGAGATAATGACATGATTTCCCTGCGCCACAATCCGCCTGATGATAGCAAGCATCTGAGTGCGCCCTGCGGGATCGAGACCAGCAGTGGGTTCATCCAGCAATAGATAGCGCGCCTGTAGCACCAGCGCTCCGGCGATAGCCACACGTTTTTTTTGCCCATGACTCAAACACTGAATGGGCTGATGGCGAAAATGTTGGGCGTCAACCAGCGTTAGCGCCTCGTCGACGCGGCGCGTGATTTCCGCTTCCGGCACCCCCAAATTACGTAAACTAAACGCAATATCGCTATCGATATCAGTATAAAAAATCTGCTGTTCAGGGTCCTGAAAAACCGTCGCAACTTGCTGGCGCAGCGCCAGTAGTCCGCGCTTGCTGTAATCCAGCGGTTTTCCCTGCCACAACACGGCCCCTTTTTGCGGACGCAACAGGCCGCTCAGGTTCATAAAAAGCGTAGACTTCCCACAGCCGTTCGCGCCCACCAAACCGGTAACAGGCGAAAGCGAAAAATCCAGATTTACCCCTTTAAGTACAGGCTCATCCTGATAACGAAACCACAGGTCTGAAGTGGCAAGCATAATAGTCCTTACAGGTGAAAATCACCCTGATACAGTTTGATATCCAGCGTGGTGGTCATTTGCTGATAACGCATTAACACTCGCGTAAACAGGAGTCCAGCCAGCATCGCCAGAGATCGATAGCCGTTCGGCAGGCTGCAATAACCAAAACGCAGCGTTTGCGCGCGACGAATTGCCGCCGCCTCATCCAGAAGAATAAAGAGAAAGCGCCACGTTAACAGGATTTGCTCGGTAAGCAGGCGTGGAATACGCGCGCGCTTAAGCAAGTTAATTAACTGCGGAAACGGTAGGTTCATCACCAGCCACAACGTCGCGGACAGCGCCGTCAGGCTACGCCAGAACGTTTCATTCGCCGTAACTACGCCCGCACGGGTAATCCCGATCCAGTACGGCCCGACAGATATGCCAGCCAGCAGCATTTGCGGCTCGCGGCTGATGCTGAAGATAATCGTTATCACGCCGACCAACAAAAATCCAAAAGGTATCGCCATCCATCGACACCAGCGCCAGAGGGATATGCGCAATAGCCAACAGCTCAATCCGGCAATGATCAGCAGCTCAATGCCCTGTCCTACAGGCGGCAGAACAAACGCCAGTATCATCATCGCCAGCCACAGCAAAAACTTGCGCTGCGGCGCAACGTGTGCCCAGCGGCTTTGATAGCTGAGTCGATCAAGCCCGGTCATCACGGCGTTGTTTACCTTTGCAATACCCCAGGATATAAAAAATCACCGCCGCGCCAAGAGAGCCCTGAAGGGTAAACAGCAGGCTTTCAATTTCACCGCTGGCAGGTTCATATAACGGCTGAAACCAGGGTTTATACTGCGGCGCAATAGCCTGAATCTGGCTTTCCGCTTCGCCGTCTGAACCGCCATATTCACCGCCATGGTTAATAAAAAACGGCAGAATCACCAGCGCTACCACCATCGCTAACAACATCAACGTTTTTTTCATTTTAATGTCCTTGTACGGTAATCACTTGCCGTTTGGTTAACTGGTCATAAATCATGACGGTTAATAAACCTTCGGCAATGGCGACAGGAATCTGTGTGAGGCAGAAAATCCCCATAAACTTCACAACAGACCCTGTCGCTCCGGCATGGGGATCGGGAAACGCAACGCCAAGCTGGACTGAAGTCACAAAATAGGTCGCCAAATCCGCCAGCATCGCGCACAGAAAAACGGCGACATCACGGCGCAGTCCGGCACGGCAGGCCATTTTCCACACCAGATAACCGACAACCGGGCCAATCACCGCCATCGACATTCCATTTGCGCCAAGCGTCGTCAGGCCGCCGTGCGCCAGCAATAGCGCCTGAAACAACAGCACAACCGCGCCGAGAATCGCCACCACCCCGGGCCCGAACAAGATAACCGCCAGACCAACGCCGGTCGGATGTGAACAACTCCCCGTTACCGACGGAATTTTGAGCGCGGACAGGACAAAAATAAACGCGCCGCACAGCGCCAGCAGTACCTTCTGATGATTATCCTCCTGCACAATACGCCGTAAGCGCACCAGCCCATACCACAAGCAGGGTAAAAACAGTAACCACCAGGCCAGCGCCCACACTGGCGGTAAAAAGCCCTCCATGATATGCATCGCAAACGCCTGTTGCGGGACAACCATCAGCAATAGCGCTGCAGCCAGTCCACTGAAAGACAACTGTCGAAGCTGCTGTTCAAGTTTCATTCTGCATACTCCCACTGTTTATTGACCAGAATGGTCGAAAAATAGGGCAACGGTCGATCATCGTTGACCTCGTGGAGATGGCGCCAGCACTGCTCGCCGGGCAGCGTGGCCTCGGACATCATTAAGGCGCATTCCAGCAGGCCAGCCTGCGCCAGCAACGCTTTAATACGAGCGAACCGGCCATACACTTTCATCAACACCAGGCTATCATGCTGTTGTAGCGCCTGGGCTATTTCCGCTTCCGGCGCGGTACAAGAAATAACCGCCAGCGATTGCCGTTCTATGGCGAGCGGCATTTTCGCGCGGGCGGCTATCGCGGCGAAGGACATGACGCCGGGGACAATCTCCAGCCACTCCGGGCAGCCGATTCGCTGGAGTAAAAAAATCCAGGTACTGAATAGCATCGCATCGCCCAGGGTAATAAAACCGACCTGTTTACCTGCTTCCACCGCTGCGGTAAGCGCGGCGGCAACCTCATTCCAGACCGCTTCTTTCTCGGCGCCGTCAGCGCTCATAGGGAAATGGCAACAACGTACTTCCGTCTGCTCGCCGAGATAGTCGCGCACAATCGACAGCGCCAGACTATCGCCCCCCTTACGACCGGCGGGCGCATACAGAATGTCCAGCGAGCCAAGAATCCGCGCTGCGCGGACGGTTATCAGGTCGGGCGCGCCTGGCCCGGTACTTAATGCGTATAATTTACCGTTCATGCCGCCTCCTCTACCGCCATGTTCAGCGCCTGGTGCAAATGCGCGACAAACATCGCCCGGATAGCCGGGTTTTCTCCCAGCCCGCTCAGCCACGGCGTCGCCGGAATGCCCGCCGCGTTAAAGCGCATTTTCCATGAGTCGCCGTCGTCTGAAGCCATATCATTAATGGCGTGATCGCCCGCCACCAGCATTAATGGCATCAAATGTACGCCGGTGACGCCTTCGTCACGCAGGCTGTCGATCAGAATGTCGACCTCCGGGTAGCTTTCTACGGCGCCGACGCGCGCCGGGAAGCGCTGCGCGGTCATCATATGATCGAGACAGGCATAAGCTGCGAATGCGTGATGGCTGGCGCCGTGGCCCATAAAAACGACTTTCTCCGTTTGTCTGAGCGATGGCATCTGTTGTCGCAACGCCTGCATTAGCTGCACATAATCGTTATGGCTGCTCAGCAGCGGCACGCCCAGCGTCAGGCGAGTGAATAACGGACGCAAGAGTTGTACCTCACGGACAATTTTTTCATATTCGTCGCCGTTAATAATGTGCAACGACTGAATCGCCACGTCCTGATATCCCTGTGCGGCAAGCTTTTGCAAAGCCTGTAATGGCGTATCGATGTCGATACCGTCACGCTGGCGAAGCTTGCGAATGATCATTCCGGAAGTGAAGGCGCGAAACAGGTCGCGATCGGGACAGGACGCCGCCAGATCACGTTCGCACGCCACAATGTTTTTTTCACAGGTGTCGTGATAGCTGGTGCCAAAACTGACTACCAGAAGCGCTTTTTTCATTTTTACTCCTTAGCTGCGGCCAGCCAGCGCGATAAACGCTGCGCAAAGGCGGCCTGGCTTTCCAGTAACTCATCACCCGTCACAAGCGGCGTCGGGCGCGCAATAACGATGCAGGGAATGCCCGCATCCAGACAGGGCTGAACTTTTTCCTGATATCCCCCCTCCGCGCCGGACGCTTTGGTAATGACTACGTCGGCCCGGCACTGGTGGTAAAACGCGGCGTTAAAATCAGCGCTGAACGGCCCACACAGTGCGAAAATTTCTCCAACGCCGAACCCCAGTTCGCTGCAGCGTTGAATCACCTCCGCCACGGGCAGTACGCGCGCCAGCAACGTTTTTTCCGCCAGCCCGGCACGCCAGACGGCCAGATCTTTACTGCCGGTCGTCAGTAACACGCGCGGACCAAAACGCCTCGCTATCTCGCAGGCATCGGCAATACTGCGCGCCGTATAGAGAAGCGGATGCGTCAGATTGCTAAGCTGCTCCGGACGCTGATAACGACTTAACAACACGCCTGCCGTTTCACAGGCGCGAAGGAGGTTATGGCTGACCATTTCTGCATAAGGATGCGATGCATCTATTACCCAGCGAGTACGGTTTTCTTTTAGCCAGGCGACCATCTGCCCGTACTCCAGACGACCACAGCGCACCTGTCCTTTAATGTCGCCAGCCAGCGCTTTTCCGGCTGGCGTCGCCACGGATAAGGTGTACGCGACGTTCGCCGCATCCAGTTGTCGGCATAACGCGCGCGCATCGCTGGTGCCGCCCACCACCAGCACATCCCCCTCATTCACAGCGTGTAACCTCGCGGCGTTATCATCAGCCCATCCTGAACATAGGTCGTTTTATTACCGACGATGACCAGACTGGTCATATCTACCGGTTCAAAATCCATATCGCCGAGCGTAGTCAGCCATTTTTCCTCTTTCTTACGTCCGGCGGATTTCACCACGCCAATCGGCGTTTGCGCGCTTTTACTGGCGGCAAGCAGGTCACACGCGCGCGCCAGATGCCCTTCGCGGCCGCGGCTGCGCGGGTTGTAAAAACAGATAACGAAGTCGGCTTCGCCTGCGGCAACAATGCGTTTTTCAATCACCGGCCACGGCGTCAGCAGGTCGCTGAGGCTGATATGACAGAAGTCGTGCATCAGCGGCGCACCCAGCAGCGAGGCGGCTGCGATACTGGCGGTCATCCCCGGAATAAGGCGAACCTCTACATCCAGCTTCTGCTTGCCGACCAGTTCCAGCACCAGCCCCGCCATGCCGTAAATGCCCGCATCCCCGCTGCTGATGAGCGCTACGTTATGCCCAGCCTGCGCCAGTTCAATAGCCGCCTGGCAGCGTTCAATTTCCTTACACATGCCGGTCTTGATCACCTGTTTGTCGCCGGTGAATGCTTTAACCAGATGGGTATAGGTTTTGTAGCCCACGACGATTTCCGCCGCCTGTAACGCCTCAATCGCCTCCATCGTCATCATTGCCTGCGAACCGGGGCCAATACCAATTACGCTCAACATCAGTGTGCAACTCCTAAAGTAATAGTGACGCCCTGTTCTCGCAGGGTCTCGCCTAACAATTGTCCCTGGCTTAATAACCACGCAGCTGGGCCGGATACGCTGCCAACGCCCACCGTTTTTCTGACGAAGCCAGAACCAGGAAAATGGTGTTCGAATTCGCGCAACGCTTCGGCGGTAAAGGTTTTAAAAGGCACGCGGCAGCAGGAGGCGAGCTGAATAAGCCCCGGCTCCCCTTTTTTGAGCGTGACGCTGCCAATCGCTTTTAACGCCAGCGGATCGAGTTTCTGCGCTTCAAGCTGACGCGCCAGTAATGTCGCTAACAGGGGAAATGGCGTATCGCGGCAACAGCCAATTCCCGCCACCACACGCTGGGGCACCAGTTTCCAGTGCGGTACGGGAAGCTCAGGGAGGTCATTACGCAAAGAGACGCAGATAAGCGCATCCAGTTCAGGCAACCGCTGCAAATCATCAACAGGGATAAAACCGCGAATATCGCACTGGCCGATCTCTTCCGTTAGTTCGGCATCCCACCATAACCCCACACGTTGATGACTGACCAACATCTGGTTAACGGTTTTTACCGCCGTTCGAAGATCGGACATGCGGGCGTTAAGCTGGAAAGCTAAGGTGTCCAACGCGGACATCTCATTGACATCCGTTGCCGTGGTAATCACCGGATCGGCGCCTAACATTCCTGCCAGGTAGCGCGTCAAGGCATTGGCCCCGCCCGCATGACCGGAAAGCAGGCTAATGACATGCTGACCACGTTCATCAATGACGACCACCGCCGGATCGCTGAACTTGTCGTTCACTAACGGCGCCAGGACACGAACGGCAATGCCGGTCGCGCCGATAAAAATAAGCGCGGTATAAGTGGTAAAAGCCTGCCGGGCGGTATTAGCGAATCCGCCATCGAAGGGAATAAATCCCTCTTCCCGCAGTTTTTCACTGGTAAAGCAGGTTAACGGCAGCATCGCGGCGAGTCTCTTTGCCAGTGCCACGCCGCCGGGCGTCAGGCAAAACAACGCAATGGATTCAGGCTTTACGGTATTCATGGCTAAAGTCCGCTGCATAAAGTCTTGAGTAGTGATACTCCTTACCCAGAAAATTCCCGACCAGGATTAGCGCCGTCTTACGGATGCCAGCATCACGTACTTTGTCGCTAATATCCGCTAACGTGCCGCGAACGGTCTGACTTTCCGGCCAGGTAGCCTTATAGATGACCGCGACAGGCGTAGTTGCCGGATAACCGCCGGCAATGAGACGTTCCGACACCCGATGAATACGCTGAACGGAAAGATAAATCGCCATCGACGTCTGGTGACTGGCGAAAGCCTCCAGTTGTTCGCGCGCCGGTACTGGCGTACGCCCTTCCAGACGGGTAATAATGAGACTCTGCGATACCTCCGGTACGGTATATTCCACACCCAGCTCCGCCGCAGCACCGAGAAACGCGCTGACGCCAGGCACTACCTGCCAGTCGATACCACGGCGAGTTAACTCTTCGCCTTGCTCACGTACGGAGCCGTACAGCGAGACATCGCCCGTTTGCAACCGCACCACCGTTTTTCCCGCTTTCACGCCCGCAGCCATCAGCTCGATAATCTGCTCAAGATGCAGTTCGGCGCTGTCGTAGCGTTCTGCCTGCGCGGGGCAGTAATCCAGCAGTTCGGTATTGATCAGCGAACCGGCATAGATAACTACCTGCGCCTGTTGCAGCAGGCGGTAGCCTTTAAGCGTGATCAGCTCGCGATCGCCCGGCCCGGCGCCGACGAACCATACACAGCGTGGATCAAATGTCTCTGACATGGTTTTCTTCCTTCTGACAGGCGATAACAAAAACAGGATTGTTCGGTTTGAAATAGTGTCCCGCCCCCAGCGGCGTTAACGATGAAAGCTGAAGCTGTACACAGTCCATTCGACATGCGCCGATGTGCGCAAGATGCGCCAGCGCGCTATGAAGGTTTTCCTGCAAGATAAAGGTCATCACCAGACGGCCACCGGGATGCAGATGGCCCATCGCCCAGTCAATCAGCGCCGTCAGATGCCCGCCGCTGCCGCCCATAAACACCGCATCGGCTTTCCCGGTTATGGTCATTGGCGCTTCGCCGGGGAGAATATCGATATTGCTGCAGGCAAAGCGCTGACGATTCTCATCAAGCAGCCGTAGCGCGGCAGGATTACGCTCGATAGCCGTCACCTGCAACGAAGGAAATTGCAGCGCCGCTTCAATTGAGACGCTTCCCGTTCCCGCCCCGACGTCAATCAGGTGACTGGCGCGGTGGAGCTCAAGTTTCGACAGTGCCAGCGCCCGTACCGCCTCTTTGGTCATTGGCACGTTCTCGCCGCGCAGAAAAAGCTCATCTTTCATCCAGGATCACCACTGCATTCATTTCATAGTCGGCGTTGACCGCACTGACGGGTAGCCAGTGGATCCGCTCATTTTCCATCGCCAGATTTTCACCAATCACCATTAAGCGATGCCCTTTACCGCGCGCGACCAGTTCCCGCGCGATTTCTCGCGGCCCGCAGCGGGCATCCGTGACCATCGCCACTTTGCGATGGTTCGCCAACTGCTCGAAGCTGACGCAACGACCGTGGCTACTGGTCAACCACATGTCATTCATATCAATTCCAGCCTGTGCGCACAGATACTGTACGGCGCTGATGCCAGGGATAATGCGAACCTGTTCGATACCAAAATGCGCCACCAGGCGTGTACCGATGCCATAAAACAGCGGATCGCCGGAGGCCAGCACCACGATCCCTTTATCCCAACGGGCGGCAATCCAGGACAACAACGCGCCAATATCCGCGCCCAGCGTAAATCGTTCGCCGCCAAACGCCGGAAACTGCGCCAAATGCCGTTTACCGCCTGCCAGCGCATCGGCGTGGTCTATCGCTTCCAGCGCCGCAGGCGTCATCAAATGCCGTCCAGCGGGCCCCATTCCCACGACCGTTAGCATTGCAGCTCCTTAGCAATCTCGTCGACGGGACGATTACTGCCGAGAATATGGTTATCAAAAGAAAACAGGATGGCGTCGCAGACAGGCGGCGTTTTGGTAAAACGCAGCATCTGCATGACTCGCAAACAAATACGCCTGGCAAGATGGTTATAGATATGCCCGAAGCCATATGCTTCAATGTGCTCCATTGCCGCTTCAGTGGTATCGCAATCGCCGACCAGGGTGAGTAACTCCAGCGGCGCGCCCAGTAAAGCTAAATGCGCGACCAGCGTTTCCATGCGCGCATCGGCAATATGGCTATGGGTATGAAAGATCCCGGCGGCGATTTTGATCAGTTTTCCAGGATGCCCCACCAGCACTATCTGGCAAAATCCCAGCCGTACCGCCTCTTCAATCATGTAGCCGACAAAATTGCTCATGGTGACGACTGCCTGTGTGTCGACGCCCATTTGTTCGCGAACAAACCGTTCGCCGTGGTTGCCCGGCACGAGTATCACCCGCGTTAATCCTGACGCCCGTTTGATCTCCAGTTCCAGCGATAGCGAGCGTTTCCAGCTTTCTTCCGACATCGGCGTCACAATGCCGGTAGTGCCAATAATGGAAATGCCGCCAAGAATGCCAAGCCGCGAGTTATACGTTTTTTGCGCCCGCACTTCGCCTTCCGGGGCAAAAATCTCCACATCGGCCCCACGCGCCGGGCCTATCGCTTCGCGCACCGCTGACTCAATGGTATGGCGCGGCGTACGATTGATGGCGGCGCTCCCGAGGGGTAGTCCAATCCCTTTACGCGTTACTGTACCAATACCTTCGCCGCCAGTGAGCGTAATCTCACCGCTGTCGTTGAGCGTAACGCGGGCAAAAATCAGCATTCCGTGCGTGGCATCCACATCATCGCCGCCATCTTTACGAATTGCGGCTATCGCCTGCTGGCCTTCAATGTGCGGCGACTCCACGTTCAGACATAGCGTGACGCCCGACGGCGTGACGATGGAGACCTGATGAATCAGATGTTGACGCAATACCATCAGCGCGGCGACTTTTGCCGCCGCCGTCGCGCAGGAACCAGTGGTATATCCTTTACGTAACGCTTTACCGTGGTGCCAGACCGGCGCGTCAAAAGAAAGCTCGCTCATCAGGCCTCCCGGAGGTGATAGAGCAGCGCATTGACGATAGCGGCAGCCACGTTACTGCCGCCTTTCCGCCCTAACGCGGCAACCGCGGGGAAATGGCTATGGGTGAGCGCCTCTTTGGACTCCGCCGCGCCGACAAAGCCTACCGGTACGCCCACCACGCCGCTCACCTTCACGTTATGTTCAAGCAAACGGAACAGGGCCGTCGGCGCATTACCGAAAACAAAGAGTTTGTTT
Source organism: Salmonella sp. 741265116_PST (assembly GCF_046567715.1). Classification (NCBI taxonomy): domain Bacteria; kingdom Pseudomonadati; phylum Pseudomonadota; class Gammaproteobacteria; order Enterobacterales; family Enterobacteriaceae; genus Salmonella; species Salmonella sp. 741265116_PST. The sequence continues at coordinate 72,703 of NZ_JBKFPH010000013.1, forward strand.
TTCTCCTCCTCGGCGATAGCGATATCGACGGCGGCCATTGAACGGGTAATCCCCTGCGTTTTTGCGGCGCGCACCACGCGCGGATCGCTGATATAACAGCGACACTCGCCGCCAAACGTCGCCAGTAATCTTTTATTAATGCCGGACAGCGCCATCGTGGTATCGGTATAAATAATGCACGGATGGCGTAGCGCATCACAAAGCTGCTCCAGCGCATCGGCAGAGAACCACAAAATGTCCAGCCAGTCGAAATCGGCGGTGGTATGAATAACCCGCTTGATAATGGCCTCATGGAGCGGACTGGCGAAACGGTAATCAGGACGCGTTTCGCGAATAATGTCGCTAATAATGGTGAAACTGTTGGCCTCAATGGTTTGGGGCTGCTGGATATAATGCATACTGTCGTCCTCAGGCCACGCCAGATAACCCGCACCGCGCTACAATAAACAGCGCCAGCGCCAGGGTTGAAGCGACCCACATTAATCGAATCGTTCGGGAAATATCGTCCACGGAAATATCGCGCTGCGCGTCGCCGATCCAGGGCTTGTCCACACGCTCGCCAAAGTAGTTATTTGGGCCACCGAGCTGGATACCTAAGGCGCCGGCCACACACGCTTCCGACCAGGCGCAATTTGGGCTACTGTGGTTATAACGGTCACGCCAGCCAATACGCAGCGCACGCCAACCACTCAGGCGACACAGTCCTGCCGCAATGCCCAGCAACAGCCAGCTCAGGCGGGCGGGAAGATAGTTCGCTACGTCGTCCATACGGGCGCTGACCATACCAATCGCCCGGTATTTTTCATGTTTGTAGCCCACCATTGAATCCAGGGTATTGACGGCTTTGTAGGCCATCGCCAGCGGCGCGCCGCCGAGAAAGAGGAAAAAGAGCGGCGCGATAATGCCGTCAACGGTGTTTTCTGCAACCGTTTCCACCACGGCGCGATTGATCTGCGCTGGCTGAAGTTGCGACGTATCGCGCCCGACGATCCAGGAGAGTTTTATTCGGCTTTCCGCAAGGTCGTTCTCCCGTAACGGTCGCTCAACCTCCTGCGCGGCGCGGGCCAGAGAGCGTCCGGCCAGCGTGGTAAAGATCATCCAGACTTCGACGCTCCAGCCAAACCAGGGGTGAATCCGCTGCGCCAGCGCCAGTACGCCCCATGCCACGCCCCAGGTCGCCCCGACAACCACAACCCACATTACGCCGCCGCCAATCCGCAGCGCTTTATCGCCGGGACAATAGCGACGCACAATACGCTGCACAAACGTGATTAAACGACCTATCCAGCGTACCGGATGGGGCCAGTGTTGAGGGTCGCCGATGATAAAATCCAGCACCCAGGCGATACACCAGGCAAGAATCGTCATAATACGCGCCTCGCCGTCGCCAGCCAGTGCTGCAACATTTCCGGACGCTGGGCGAAATGGACGTGCAGATAGCTGGCAAACGTGTTGCCTGTCTGCCAGCCGCCAGTCCATTCCTGTAACACGCGGCCATCGCGAACCTTACGACAGGCCATAACGGCGGGTGTTTCGGGGATAAAATCTGAGTAGTGAAATTCATGGCCGCGCACTATCTCGCCAGGCACCGCCAATAGCGTTGGCTGCATAGCCTGCGCCTCACAGTAACCAAAGCGGGTAAGTCGCTTACCCATTTTGCTGTGACCGGGGATAATATTCGCCATCTGATGAATTTCCCCACCGCTATCCTCCAGAGTGCTTCCCAGATACATCAGACCGCCACACTCCGCGTAAATCGCCACGCCGCGCTGATGCGCCGCCCGCAAATGTTTTAACATCGCCGTATTTGCCGCCAGCTCTGCGGCGTATAATTCAGGATATCCACCGCCCAGCCAGATCATCTGGCAATCAGGCAATGCGCGGTCATGCAGTGGGCTAAAACGTACAATGTTAACGCCGGCACGCTCCAGCAAATCGATGTTATCGGGATAATAAAAGTTAAAGGCCTCATCATCCGCCAGAGCAAGCGTCAGCCCTGCCCCCGCTGTGTTATCGGGGCGCTCAGGCCACATTCCCGTCGGAAGCGCTGATAACACGCTCAGCGAGAGTAGCGCATCCACATCCACTGTTTGTTCCAGCGTGGCGGCAAAATCATGCCATGATTGCTGATTGACGAGGGATTCTCTGGCAGTAATCAACCCCAGGTGGCGTTCAGGTAATGCGACGCCGTCGCAAGGAGGGACATACCCCAGTACCGGCAGTGAGCAATAATGCTCAATGGCATTTTTGAGGAGCTGATAGTGGGCGTCGCTAGCGACGCGATTCACAATCACGCCCGCGAGGTTGAGGGTCGGGTCGAAGTGCTGAAATCCCATAACGGTAGCCGCAAGCGACGTTGAAACAGCCTTGCCGTCCACCAGTAGGATGACCGGGCAACCAAGCTGTTTCGCCATTGCGGCAGTGCTGCAATAATTGGGGTCGACGCCATAGCCGTCATACAGCCCCATGACGCCTTCAATGACAGCGATATCCGCCTGCCGCATTTGTTCGCAAAATAAGGCGTTGAGAACAGGAGGAGGAAGCATGAAACTGTCAAGATTACGGGACGCCACGCCACAGATAGCGGTATGCCAGCCGGTATCAAGGTAATCTGGCCCAACTTTAAACGGCTGTACGCGCAGCGCGCGTTTTTGCAGCAGCCTCAACAAACCAAGCGTCAGCGTGGTTTTGCCGCAACCGCTTCCTGTGCCTGCAAGAATAAATGCGTGATGCCTTGCCGCCATTACCCTGATCCTGTTCAGGGTGGTAGGGGTATACAGGTACGCGCATGTTCAGTCTTTCGACTGTACGCGTCTTCGCAACCCACTTCCCACCGAAGTTGTTGGTTATCACCGACAGGCAGGTCTTCTGGCTTAGCGTCCTCCTCGCCCGTCCTTCCCAATCTTGCGATCAGTGGTCTTTACGGGGTCGTCAGCATCACAGCAGCGGGGGCTGCGGGGGATTTTCACCCCCTTCCCTACCACAAATGTGGCAAACCTGTTGGTTTACGTTATGGCTGTACGGCACACCCATAACGGCAATTAATAATGTACTACGTTTTACATTTCTGTGAGCAATAGCCTGAACGGTTGCTCATCTGACGTTAATCTACTCATCCTTACCGGTATATTGACGATAAAACGTATCGACAAAGCGTAATAAAACTTATCTTTCCTGACACTGTACTTCATCACAAAAATAAAAACTGGTGCAGTTTATGCCCTAAATTTTATTATTTTGTTGCGCTATGACAATTTATTGTTACACCAGATAAATTTTCTTTCTGAAATGATTAAGATACAAAACACTATCAAAAATCGGCAATAGCAAAATATTGCTATTTATATCGTTGGAGGATGAGAGTTCTCATTTATCTGCTGGCGATAAGCCTGCGGCGTAACCTGATAGGTCTGGCGGAAGACTTTGCAAAAATAGCTGGTTTGCGAAAAGCCTAAATTACGCGCAATACTGGCAATACTCCAGTCACTATGGCAAAGCAATTCTCTGGCGCTAACCATTCTCTGCCGATTCACCCACGCATTAAATCCGATTCCCTGATATTTTTTGAATAGTTTACTGAAGTAATAGGGGCTGAGATAGACATGTGAGGCGACATCCTCAAGACGAAGATCGTCGGACAAATGCGCATCAATATAGCGAAGCGCTTTTTTCATTTTACTGTCATGCGGAGTGGGACCACGAGCGGCTTTATTCGCCTCCGATTGCTGGGGATTGTCTTTGATAACCACGAAATTGAGCTGTTTTTTCAGGCAATTCTCAACAATCAGTTTAAGAAGATCGGCGGAAGCGATAACGCGTGAATAGTCCATTTCTGGCACATTCCGAAATTCATTCAAGAGCTCAGGGTCAGCCTGCCAGCGATCGTCGACATTAAGAATATCTACCAGCCCCACGTCATTACTTAATCGAACCTGCCCGCATAAAACAAAGCCAACTAAATGCCCTGCGATTACCAGCGGAATAGAAAAATCCGTTAGTCCAGCATGACAACGATAAATACAGGGTTGGTCGGACTTCGATGCCTCCAGCCCCCCGCAGCGATCGCTCATACGACAACGTGTACTATGTTGGGGATGCTGTCGCATCAACTGACAAAACGGCGTGAAATTGAATAGCTCAGATATTTCATCACCATGAATATTGACAACCACAACCGCCAGACCGGTGGCTTGTGCAAAATCCTGTGCGATTTTATTAATGAGTTCTGAGTTCAGAGCGCTCGCAGAAATCATGATAAAACCCCTCAGTTAATTTATTGTTATAAACAAAACACATTATTTACATTCACTTTTTATTACCATTATCCTGGCCCTGATAAAAAGTACAATGACAATATCAAAAGTCTCCCATTGCTGGGAGACGTTTTGATCAGTTCGTGAAAGCAGATCACGAAATTATCTCACCTGTTTTTACGATACATCATTGCTGTGAATCTGGTTCGCAGTTTCTTACAGTTTACAGCGATTACAAGGTAAATTCTTACCAATAAAATAGCGATATATGGCTGCTCCGGCACAGGCGCCGATAACAGGCGCGACAATCGGCACGATAAAATAAGGGATCTCTCGCCCACCGCTCATCGCCATGTTCCCCCACCCCGCTAACCATGTGAACAGTTTGGGACCGAAATCACGCGCTGGGTTCATTGCAAAACCGGTAAGAGGTCCAGTAGACGCGCCGATAACGGCAACCAGTATCCCAATAAGCAAAGGCGCAAGCGGCCCTTTAGGAATGCCATTGCCATCATCCGTCAATGCCATGATCATGCCCATCAGAATCGACGTAATGATCACTTCCACCAACGCAGCCTGCCATACATTTAGCGCTGCGGCCGGATAGGTACTGAAAATGCTGGCTAATTGCAAACTTTCGACGCTACCGCGCACCATATGATGCGCAGTCTCAAATTCAGTAAAAAGGCTACTATAAAGCACATACGCCAGCAGAGCGCCGCCAAAAGCGCCGGCAAACTGGGCAATAATATAAGGCAATACTTTCTGTTTGGGGAAGCAGGCAAACAGCCACAGCGCAATCGTCACCGCAGGGTTAAGATGTCCGCCTGAGATCCCGGCCGTAAGGTAAACGGCCAGTGAAATCCCAAGCCCCCAAATAATGCAAATCTCCCATAATCCGAGGCTGGCACCTGCGACTTTGAGCGCGCTCAAACAACCGATACCAAAAAACAAAAAGAGTCCGGTGCCTAAAAATTCCGCACCACATTGCGCCTTTAGAGAATCATTCATGTGACACCTTCTGAGCAAAGTTCGTGTCCTGGCCAGCGCAAGTTTCGGCTGGCGGTAGAGTACAGCTAACCTCACTATAAAAAGTACCGCCTGTAAATTGTTGGCAACCTGCGGACCTGTTTCCCGGAAAAATCGTGTTGCGATAGCAAAATTTTGCTTTTCCAATATTTTTATCAGCCCATCACACGGGAAATTTGAGCTATAAAATAAGCCTGTGAAAATAATAAAATATTGCACAAGCCAACTTATCAATTTCGAATAAGCATCACATTTTGCGTCTTTCGCCATATCAAATAAAAAGAATTCAGTCACTAACAAAAATGTAAAAATGAAATAACAAAAACAAAATAATCATATAAACAATAATAAATTAAATCTTTATTATCAACTGGTTATAAAAACAAAAAGCAATTTAGTCACATTGCTTTCCCATTATTTTCTGATGTTCAATAGCAAGTCAGCCATTCTTTTTCCTCGCATCTTCTTATAGTCCCCACTATCGGAACACTCCATGCGAGGTCTTTATGCAACAAGAAGCACTAGGAATGGTAGAAACCAAAGGCTTAACCGCAGCCATAGAGGCCGCTGATGCAATGGTTAAGTCAGCCAATGTGATGTTAGTGGGCTATGAAAAGATTGGCTCCGGGCTGGTAACCGTCATTGTGCGCGGCGATGTTGGCGCGGTCAAAGCGGCCACCGATGCAGGTGCCGCAGCCGCACGCAACGTGGGTGAAGTGAAAGCCGTACACGTCATTCCACGCCCTCACACCGATGTAGAAAAAATCTTACCGAAGGGAATTAGCCAATGAGCAGCAATGAGCTGGTGGAACAGATCATGGCGCAGGTGATTGCCCGTGTGGCAACACCGGAACAACAGGCCATCCCTGGTCAACCCCAACCTATACGAGAGACGGCTATGGCAGAAAAAAGCTGCAGTTTAACGGAATTTGTCGGGACCGCCATTGGCGACACCCTTGGCCTGGTTATCGCTAACGTCGATACCGCCCTGCTGGATGCGATGAAGCTTGAGAAGCGCTATCGCTCCATCGGCATTCTCGGCGCCCGCACCGGCGCAGGCCCGCACATTATGGCGGCGGACGAAGCGGTGAAAGCCACCAACACCGAAGTGGTCAGCATTGAGTTGCCGCGCGATACCAAAGGCGGCGCGGGCCACGGTTCGCTGATTATTTTAGGCGGCAACGACGTGTCCGACGTCAAGCGCGGTATCGAAGTCGCGCTGAAAGAGCTGGACCGCACCTTCGGCGATGTTTACGGCAACGAAGCCGGACATATCGAGCTGCAGTACACCGCTCGCGCCAGCTACGCGCTGGAAAAAGCGTTCGGCGCGCCGATTGGCCGCGCCTGCGGCGTCATCGTCGGCGCTCCGGCTTCCGTCGGCGTACTGATGGCCGATACCGCCCTGAAGTCAGCCAACGTTGAAGTCGTGGCGTACAGCTCTCCGGCGCACGGCACCAGCTTTAGTAACGAAGCCATTCTGGTGATTTCCGGCGACTCCGGCGCGGTCCGTCAGGCGGTGACCTCCGCCCGCGAAATCGGCAAAACCGTCCTTGCGACCCTCGGTTCTGAACCGAAAAACGATCGCCCGTCCTACATCTGATACCCACGAGGCTGATTCATGAGATCGAAAAGATTTGAAGCACTGGCGAAACGCCCTGTGAATCAGGACGGCTTCGTTAAGGAGTGGATCGAAGAAGGCTTTATCGCGATGGAAAGCCCGAACGATCCAAAACCGTCGATTAAAATCGTTAACGGCGCGGTGACCGAGCTGGACGGAAAACCGGTTAGCGAATTCGACCTGATCGACCACTTTATCGCTCGCTACGGCATCAACCTGAACCGCGCCGAAGAAGTGATGGCGATGGATTCGGTCAAGCTGGCCAATATGCTGTGCGATCCTAACGTCAAGCGCAGCGAAATCGTTCCGCTGACCACCGCCATGACCCCGGCGAAAATTGTTGAAGTGGTTTCGCATATGAACGTCGTCGAAATGATGATGTCGATGCAAAAAATGCGCGCCCGCCGCACGCCATCTCAGCAGGCGCACGTCACCAACGTTAAAGACAACCCGGTGCAAATTGCCGCCGATGCCGCCGAAGGCGCATGGCGCGGGTTTGACGAACAAGAAACCACGGTTGCGGTAGCACGCTACGCGCCGTTCAACGCCATCGCGCTGTTGGTCGGCTCTCAGGTTGGTCGTCCGGGCGTACTGACGCAGTGCTCGCTGGAAGAAGCCACCGAGCTGAAGCTCGGCATGCTGGGCCACACCTGCTACGCCGAAACCATCTCCGTTTACGGCACCGAGCCGGTCTTCACCGACGGTGACGATACCCCATGGTCGAAGGGCTTCTTAGCCTCTTCCTACGCCTCTCGCGGCCTGAAAATGCGCTTCACCTCCGGCTCCGGATCCGAAGTGCAGATGGGCTATGCCGAAGGCAAATCCATGCTGTATCTGGAAGCGCGCTGCATCTATATCACCAAAGCCGCGGGCGTTCAGGGACTGCAAAACGGCTCCGTAAGCTGCATCGGCGTACCGTCTGCCGTGCCGTCAGGCATTCGTGCCGTGCTGGCGGAAAACCTGATCTGCTCGTCACTGGATCTGGAATGCGCCTCCAGTAACGACCAGACCTTCACCCACTCCGATATGCGTCGTACCGCGCGCCTGCTGATGCAGTTCCTGCCGGGAACCGACTTTATCTCCTCTGGTTATTCCGCGGTGCCGAACTACGACAACATGTTCGCCGGTTCCAACGAAGATGCGGAAGACTTTGACGACTACAACGTTATCCAGCGTGACCTGAAAGTAGACGGCGGTCTGCGCCCGGTTCGCGAAGAGGACGTTATCGCCATCCGTAACAAAGCCGCCCGCGCGCTGCAGGCCGTGTTTGCCGGAATGGGGCTGCCGCCGATTACCGATGAAGAAGTTGAAGCAGCGACCTACGCCCACGGTTCGAAAGATATGCCGGAGCGTAACATCGTCGAAGACATCAAGTTCGCCCAGGAAATCATCAATAAAAACCGCAACGGTCTGGAAGTGGTGAAAGCGCTGGCGCAGGGCGGGTTTACCGACGTGGCCCAGGACATGCTCAACATCCAGAAAGCCAAGCTAACCGGCGACTATTTGCACACCTCCGCCATTATCGTCGGCGACGGACAAGTGCTCTCTGCGGTTAATGACGTCAATGACTATGCCGGTCCGGCAACAGGTTATCGCCTGCAGGGAGAACGCTGGGAAGAGATTAAAAACATCCCTGGCGCTCTTGATCCCAACGAGATTGATTAAGGGGTGAGAAATGGAAATTAATGAAAAATTGCTGCGCCAGATAATTGAAGACGTGCTCCGCGATATGAAGGGCAGCGATAAACCCGTCTCGTTTAATGCGCCTGCGGCCTCCGCTGCACCACAAACCGCTGCGCCTGCGGGCGACGGCTTTCTGACCGAAGTGGGCGAAGCGCGCCAGGGCACTCAGCAGGACGAAGTCATTATCGCCGTCGGCCCGGCATTTGGCCTGGCGCAAACCGTCAATATCGTCGGCTTACCGCATAAGAGCATCCTGCGCGAAGTCATTGCCGGTATTGAAGAAGAAGGCATCAAGGCGCGCGTGATTCGCTGCTTTAAATCTTCCGACGTGGCGTTCGTCGCCGTGGAAGGTAACCGCCTGAGCGGCTCCGGCATCTCCATCGGCATCCAGTCGAAAGGCACTACGGTTATCCACCAGCAGGGGCTACCGCCGCTCTCCAACCTGGAGCTGTTCCCGCAGGCACCGCTGCTGACGCTGGAAACCTACCGTCAGATTGGTAAAAACGCCGCCCGTTATGCGAAACGCGAATCACCGCAGCCGGTCCCTACGCTCAATGACCAGATGGCACGCCCGAAGTACCAGGCAAAGTCGGCCATTTTGCACATTAAAGAGACCAAGTACGTCGTGACGGGCAAAAACCCGCAGGAACTGCGCGTGGCGCTTTGATAAAGGATAACTCCATGAATACCGACGCAATTGAATCGATGGTCCGGGACGTATTGAGCCGCATGAACAGCCTGCAGGGCGATGCGCCAGCAGCGGCTCCTGCGGCAGGCGGCACGTCCCGCAGCGCAAAGGTCAGCGACTACCCGCTGGCGAACAAGCACCCGGAATGGGTGAAAACCGCCACCAATAAAACGCTGGACGACTTTACGCTGGAAAACGTGCTGAGCAATAAAGTCACCGCTCAGGATATGCGTATTACCCCGGAAACCCTGCGCTTACAGGCGTCTATCGCCAAGGACGCGGGCCGCGACCGGCTGGCGATGAACTTCGAACGCGCCGCCGAACTGACCGCGGTACCGGACGATCGCATTCTTGAAATCTACAACGCCCTTCGTCCGTATCGCTCGACGAAAGAAGAGCTGATGGCTATCGCCGACGATCTCGAAAATCGTTATCAGGCAAAGATTTGCGCAGCTTTCGTTCGTGAAGCGGCAGGGCTGTACGTTGAGCGTAAAAAACTCAAAGGCGACGATTAAGGATTTCGTATGCGATATATAGCTGGCATTGACATAGGTAACTCATCAACGGAAGTCGCGCTGGCGCGGCAAGATGAGACTGGCGCACTGACGATTACGCACAGCGCGCTGGCGGAAACCACCGGGATCAAAGGCACGTTGCGTAACGTGTTCGGCATTCAGGAAGCACTTGCCCTCGTCGCAAAGCGCGCGGGGATCAATGTCAGCGATATTTCGCTCATCCGCATTAACGAAGCCACGCCGGTGATTGGCGATGTGGCGATGGAAACCATTACCGAAACCATCATCACCGAATCGACAATGATCGGCCATAACCCAAAAACGCCGGGCGGAGTAGGCCTTGGTGTGGGTATCACGATTACGCCGGAGGAGCTGTTAACCCGCCCGGCGGACTCGTCCTATATTCTGGTGGTGTCATCGGCATTCGATTTTGCCGACATCGCCAATGTTATCAACGCCTCAATGCGCGCCGGATACCAGATTACTGGCGTCATTTTGCAGCGCGACGATGGCGTACTGGTCAGCAACCGGCTGGAAAAATCGCTACCGATTGTCGATGAAGTTCTGTACATCGACCGCATTCCGCTGGGGATGCTGGCGGCGATTGAAGTCGCCGTGCCGGGAAAGGTTATCGAAACCCTCTCTAACCCTTACGGCATCGCCACCGTATTTAATCTCAACGCCGATGAGACGAAAAACATTGTTCCGATGGCGCGCGCGCTGATCGGCAACCGTTCCGCCGTGGTGGTTAAAACGCCATCCGGCGACGTCAAAGCGCGCGCAATACCCGCCGGTAACCTGGAGCTGCAGGCTCAGGGTCGTACCGTGCGCGTGGATGTTGCCGCCGGTGCCGAAGCCATCATGAAAGCGGTGGACGGCTGCGGCAAGCTCGACAACGTCACCGGCGAGGCCGGGACCAATATCGGCGGCATGCTGGAGCACGTACGCCAGACCATGGCCGAGCTAACCAATAAGCCCAGCAGCGAGATTTTCATTCAGGATCTTCTGGCCGTTGACACCTCGGTTCCGGTGAGCGTCACCGGCGGTCTGGCCGGGGAGTTCTCGCTGGAGCAGGCCGTCGGCATCGCTTCGATGGTGAAATCAGACCGTCTGCAGATGGCGATGATTGCCCGTGAAATTGAGCAGAAGCTTAATATCGACGTACAGATCGGCGGCGCTGAGGCTGAAGCCGCCATTCTGGGTGCGCTGACCACGCCGGGTACCACCCGACCGCTGGCGATCCTCGACCTCGGCGCGGGCTCCACCGATGCCTCCATCATCAACCCTAAAGGCGAAATCATCGCCACCCATCTCGCCGGGGCAGGCGACATGGTGACGATGATCATTGCCCGTGAACTGGGGCTGGAAGACCGCTATCTGGCGGAAGAGATCAAAAAATACCCGCTGGCTAAGGTCGAAAGCCTGTTCCACTTACGCCACGAGGACGGCAGCGTCCAGTTCTTCCCGACGCCGCTGCCTCCCGCCGTGTTCGCCCGCGTCTGCGTGGTGAAACCGGACGAACTGGTGCCGCTTCCCGGCGACTTAGCGCTGGAAAAAGTGCGCGCCATTCGCCGCAGCGCTAAAGAACGCGTCTTTGTCACCAACGCCCTGCGCGCGCTGCGTCAGGTCAGTCCAACCGGCAACATTCGCGATATTCCGTTCGTGGTGCTGGTCGGCGGCTCGTCGCTGGATTTCGAAGTTCCGCAGCTGGTCACCGATGCGCTGGCGCACTACCGCCTGGTCGCCGGGCGAGGAAATATTCGCGGTAGCGAAGGCCCAAGAAACGCGGTAGCCACCGGCCTGATTCTCTCCTGGCACAAGGAATTTGCATATGGACAGTAATCACAGCGCCCCGGCCATCGTCATTACCGTTATCAACGACTGCGCCAGCCTCTGGCACGAAGTGCTGCTGGGTATCGAAGAGGAAGGCATCCCTTTCCTGCTTCAGCATCACCCGGCTGGAGATGTCGTTGACAGCGCCTGGCAGGCGGCGCGCAGCTCGCCGCTGCTGGTCGGCATCGCCTGCGATCGCCATACGCTGGTCGTACATTACAAGAATTTACCCGCATCGGCGCCGCTTTTTACGCTGATGCATCATCAGGACAGTCAGGCCCATCGCAATACCGGTAATAACGCGGCACGGCTGGTCAAAGGGATCCCTTTTCGGGATCTCCATGCTTAATCACAGGAGAACGGCAGTATGAATAACGCACTGGGACTGGTTGAAACAAAAGGGCTGGTCGGCGCCATTGAAGCCGCCGATGCAATGGTTAAATCCGCCAACGTACAGCTGGTGGGCTACGAAAAAATTGGTTCTGGCCTGGTTACCGTCATGGTTCGCGGCGACGTCGGCGCGGTTAAAGCAGCCGTAGATGCAGGCAGCGCGGCGGCAAGCGTCGTGGGTGAAGTGAAATCCTGCCACGTTATCCCGCGTCCGCACAGTGATGTTGAGGCCATTTTACCGAAATCAGCCTAATCGATGGCAAATAAGGAGCACCGCGTGAAGCAATCACTGGGATTACTTGAAGTTTGTGGTCTGGCACTGGCTATCAGCTGCGCCGATATCATGGCGAAATCCGCTTCTATCACGCTGCTCGCCCTCGAAAAGACCAATGGTTCAGGCTGGATGGTGATTAAAATTACCGGTGATGTGGCCTCCGTGCAGGCGGCCATCACCACCGGTGCGCATTTCGCCGAACAGCGGAATGGCCTGGTGGCCCACAAGGTTATCGCCAGGCCCGGAGAAGGGATCCTGCTCGCAGAGGCTCCCTCCCCCTCCGTCATAGAACCTGAGCCTGAAGCGTCAGAGATGGCCGATGTCGTTTCTGAAGCGCCAGCAGAAGAGGCCCCGCAGGAATCAGAACTGGTCAGCTGCAATCTGTGTCTGGATCCAAAATGTCCGCGCCAGAAGGGCGAACCTCGTACGCTTTGCATTCATTCCGGCAAGCGAGGTGAAGCGTAATGGATAAAGAGCTTCTGCAATCAACGGTCAGTAAAGTTCTCGACGAGATGCGCCAGCGGCCTATTCCGCTGGGCGTCTCAAACCGTCATATCCACCTGTCCGCACAGGATTATGAGCGGCTGTTTCCCGGCCATCCCATCAGCGAGAAAAAAGCGCTGCTGCAGCCGGGACAATACGCCGCGGAGCAAACCGTCACTCTGGTGGGACCGAAAGGGCAGCTCAAAAATGTGCGCCTGCTCGGCCCGCTGCGCTCGGTAAGCCAGGTGGAAATTTCGCGTACCGATGCGAGAACGCTGGGGATTGCCGCGCCGCTGAGAATGTCCGGCAACCTGAAGGGGACGCCGGGCATCCGCCTGGTCAGCCCCTTTGCCGAACTGGAGCTGCCTTCCGGGGTTATCGTCGCGCAGCGGCATATCCATATGTCGCCGCTTGATGCGCTGATCCTGCGGGTTTCCCACGGCGATATGGTCTCCGTGGCGATTGAAGGCGACGATCGCGGGCTGATTTTCAACAACGTGGCGATTCGCGTTTCACCGGACATGCGCCTCGAAATGCACATTGATACCGATGAAGCCAACGCCGCTGGTGCCGATAACCCGCATGCCTTTGCCCGGCTGGTAGGCCCGCGATGAACGGCGAAACTCTGCAGCGCATTGTCGAGGAGATTGTCTCCCGGCTGCAGCGCCGTGCCCAGAGCACGGCGACGCTGAGCGTTACGCAACTTCGTGATGCCGACTGTCCAGCACTGTTCTGTCAGCACGCGTCGCTGCGCATCCTGCTCGTCGACCTGCCGCTGCTGGGTCAGCTTGCGGATGCAGAAACCGACGATGCCGCCGCCCGGAAAATTCACGACGCGCTGGCGTTTGGCATCCGCGTACAGCTCAGCCTGCACAGCCAGTTGCTGCCGGTTATCCCGGTAAAAAAACTGGCTCGTCTGCCGCTGGTATTCACCGACGAGCACGGACTGCCGCTGGTTCTGCATGCGGGTTCGGTGCTGAGCTATCGCGATGTCGCGCTGCTAAGCCGGGGGCGTGTGGTTGTCCACCGCAAATGCATCGTGACCGCCATGGCGCGTGACGCGGCCAATGCGCGGAATATTCAATTAATTAAGCAGGAGTAAATCATGCATCTGGCACGAGTCACGGGCGCGGTTGTCTCCACGCAAAAATCACCTTCTTTGATTGGGAAAAAGCTGCTGCTGGTGCGTCGGGTCAGCGCCGATGGCGAACTCCCCGCCTCGCCCACCTCCGGCGATGAAGTGGCCGTGGACTCCGTCGGCGCGGGCGTCGGCGAACTGGTTTTGCTCAGCGGCGGCTCCAGCGCCAGGCACGTTTTTTCCAGGCCAAATGAGGCCATTGACCTCGCCGTTGTCGGCATTGTAGATACGCTTTCGCGTTAAGGGGCGGTTATGGCGATTTATACCCGAACAGGTGACGCTGGCACCACATCACTGTTTACCGGCCAGCGGGTGAGCAAAACCCACCCGCGGGTTGAAGCCTACGGCACGCTGGATGAGCTGAACGCCGCGCTGAGCCTGTGCGCCTGCGCCGCTGCGGATGAAAATCACCGCACCTTACTCGAGGCCATCCAGCAGCAACTTTTTTGGTTTAGCGCAGAGCTGGCCAGCGACAGCGAGCAGCCGTCGCCCAAACAGCGCTACATCAGCAGCGAAGAGATTTCGGCCCTGGAAGCCGCTATCGATCGGGCAATGGCCCGCGTCGAACCGCTGCACAGCTTTATTTTACCCGGACGCTGCGAAGCCGCGAGCCGCTTACATTTTGCCCGCACGCTGGCGCGCCGCGCCGAACGCCGTCTGGTTGAACTGGCAACTGAAGTCAACGTACGCCAGGTGCTGATGCGCTACATCAACCGCTTATCGGACTGCCTGTACGCCCTGGCCCGCGCGGAAGATAGCGATGCGCACCAGGCCAACATCATCCGCGAAGTTAGTAAGCGCTATCTGGCTGCCAGCCAGCCGACCCGCAGCAAGGAGACAACGCCCGTGGCCCTCTCATTCCACGATCTGCACCAGCTCACCCGCGCCGCCGTTGAACGCGCGCAGCAACTGCAGGTTCCGGTAGTCGTCAGCATCGTTGACGCGCACGGCACGGAAACTGTGACCTGGCGGATGCCGGACGCCCTGCTGGTCAGCAGCGAACTGGCGCCAAAAAAGGCATGGACCGCAGTGGCAATGAAAACGGCGACCCATGAGCTGAGCGATGTTGTTCAGCCGGGCGCGGCGCTTTATGGCCTGGAAAGTCATTTACAGGGAAAAGTGGTCACCTTTGGCGGCGGTTACGCCCTATGGCGCGACGGCATATTAATTGGGGGTCTTGGCATCAGCGGCGGCAGCGTTGAGCAGGACATGGACATAGCACAGACCGCCATCGCGGCTATTAACGTGGGAACACATCAATGAATACTTCTGAACTCGAAACCCTGATTCGCACCATTCTTAGCGAGCAATTAACCACGCCAGCGCAAACACCGGCCCAGCCTCAGGGCAAAGGGATTTTCCAGTCCGTGAGCGAGGCCATCGATGCCGCGCATCAGGCGTTCTTACGTTATCAGCAGTGTCCGCTGAAAACCCGCAGCGCTATCATCAGCGCGATGCGTCAGGAGCTGACGCCGCTGCTGGCTGCTCTGGCAGAGGAGAGCGCCAATGAAACGGGAATGGGCAACAAAGAAGATAAATTCCTCAAAAACAAGGCTGCGCTGGACAACACGCCGGGCGTAGAAGATCTCACCACCACCGCGCTGACCGGTGACGGCGGCATGGTGCTCTTTGAATACTCGCCGTTTGGCGTCATCGGTTCAGTCGCCCCAAGCACCAACCCGACGGAAACCATCATCAATAACAGCATCAGCATGTTGGCGGCGGGCAATAGTATCTACTTTAGCCCGCATCCGGGCGCGAAAAAGGTCTCTCTGAAGCTGATTAGCCTGATTGAAGAGATTGCCTTCCGCTGCTGCGGCATCCGCAATCTGGTGGTGACCGTGGCTGAACCGACTTTCGAAGCAACCCAGCAGATGATGGCCCACCCGCGAATCGCAGTACTGGCCATTACCGGCGGCCCGGGCATTGTGGCAATGGGCATGAAGAGCGGTAAGAAGGTGATTGGCGCTGGCGCGGGTAACCCGCCCTGCATCGTCGATGAAACGGCAGACCTGGTGAAAGCGGCGGAAGATATCATTAACGGCGCGTCATTCGATTACAACCTGCCCTGCATTGCCGAGAAGAGCCTGATCGTAGTGGAGAGCGTCGCCGAGCGTCTGGTGCAGCAAATGCAAACCTTCGGTGCGCTGCTGCTAAGCCCTGCCGATACCGACAAACTCCGCGCCACCTGCCTGCCAGAAGGCCAGGCGAATAAAAAACTGGTCGGCAAGAGCCCATCGGCCATGCTGGAAGCCGCCGGGATCGCTGTCCCTGCAAAAGCGCCGCGTCTGCTGATTGCGCTGGTTAACGCTGACGATCCGTGGGTCACCAGCGAACAGTTGATGCCGATGCTGCCGGTGGTGAAAGTCAGCGATTTCGATAGCGCGCTGGCGCTGGCCCTGAAGGTTGAAGAGGGGCTGCATCACACCGCCATTATGCACTCGCAGAACGTGTCGCGCCTGAACCTCGCGGCCCGCACCCTGCAAACCTCGATATTCGTCAAAAACGGCCCCTCTTATGCCGGGATCGGCGTCGGCGGCGAAGGCTTTACCACCTTTACTATTGCCACACCAACCGGTGAAGGGACCACGTCAGCGCGTACTTTTGCCCGCTCCCGGCGCTGCGTACTGACCAACGGCTTTTCTATTCGCTAACCGAGGTTGCGATGAATACCTTCTCACTACAAACGCGGTTGTACAGCGGTCAGGGCAGCCTGGCGGTGCTCAAGCACTTTACCAATAAGCACATCTGGATAATCTGCGATGGCTTTCTGGCGCGCTCGCCGCTACTGGATACCCTGCGTAACGCGCTGCCCGCAGATAACCGCATCAGCGTATTTAGCGAGATAACGCCGGACCCCACCATCCATACCGTGGTGCAGGGCATTGCGCAAATGCAAGCCCTGCAGCCGCAGGTGGTGATTGGTTTTGGCGGCGGCTCGGCAATGGACGCGGCGAAAGCGATTGTCTGGTTTAGCCAGCAAAGCGGGATCAACATCGAAACCTGCGTGGCGATCCCGACCACCAGCGGCACCGGTTCGGAAGTCACCAGCGCCTGCGTAATTAGCGACCCGGATAAAGGCATCAAGTACCCGCTGTTCAACAATGCGCTGTATCCAGATATGGCGATCCTCGACCCGGAGCTGGTAGTCAGCGTACCGCCGCAGATTACCGCCAACACCGGTATGGACGTGCTGACCCACGCCCTGGAGGCCTGGGTGTCACCGCACGCCAGCGACTTTACCGACGCGCTGGCGGAAAAAGCCGCCAAACTGGTGTTCCAGTATCTGCCCACGGCGGTGGAAAAAGGTGGCTGCGTAGCGACGCGCGGGAAAATGCATAACGCCTCAACGCTCGCCGGGATGGCCTTCAGCCAGGCGGGGCTGGGGCTTAACCACGCGATAGCCCACCAGCTCGGCGGACAGTTTCATCTGCCGCACGGGCTGGCCAATGCGCTGCTGCTCACAACGGTTATCCGTTTTAACGCCGGAGTTCCGCGCGCCGCCAAACGCTACGCGCGGATGGCCAAAGCCTGCGGCTTTTGCCCGGCAGAAGCCAATGACATTGCGGCGATCAATGCGCTGATTCAGCAAATCGAACTGCTTAAGCAACGCTGTGCCCTTCCCTCACTGGCCGTTGCGCTTAAAGAAGGAAGATCCGACTTTTCCGCACGCATTCCGGCGATGGTGCAGGCTGCGCTGGCTGACGTTACGCTGCGCACTAACCCGCGCCCGGCCAGCGCCGAGGAAATTCGTGAACTGCTGGAGGAACTGCTATGAGTACCGCCGTCAACGCCGTTGAAATGCCCCATAGTGCCGATGAAATTCGCGAGCGCGTTCGCGCAGCGGGCGTTGTGGGTGCGGGCGGCGCAGGTTTTCCCGCTCACGTCAAACTACAGGCGCAGGTAGAGATTTTTCTGGTGAACGCCGCCGAATGTGAACCGATGCTCAAAGTTGACCAGCAACTGATGTGGCAGCAGGCCGCGCGTCTTGTTCGCGGCGTGCAGTACGCGATGACGGCAACCGGCGCGCGCGAAGGGGTGATAGCCCTGAAAGAAAAATACCGCCGGGCCATCGACGCCCTCACTCCACTGCTGCCAGACGGTATCCGCCTGCATATCCTGCCGGATGTATATCCCGCGGGCGATGAGGTGCTGACTATCTGGATGGCAACCGGTCGTCGGGTCGCCCCTGCCGCGCTGCCTGCCAGCGTCGGCGTGGTCGTCAATAACGTGCAAACGGTGCTGAATATTGCCCGGGCGGTCGAGCAGCGGTTTCCGGTCACTCGTCGCACGTTGACCGTGAACGGCGCGGTCGCCAGACCGTTGACCGTTACCGTTCCTATCGGCATGTCACTGCATGAAGTGCTGGCGCTGGCGGGCGGCGCAACGGTCGACGACCCTGGTTTTATTAACGGCGGCCCGATGATGGGTGGCCTGATTACCTCTCTTGATAACCCGGTGACGAAAACTACCGGCGGCCTGCTGGTGCTCCCCAAAAGCCATCCGCTTATCCAGCGGAGAATGCAGGACGAGCGCACGGTGCTTTCCGTCGCGCGCACCGTCTGCGAACAGTGCCGACTGTGTACCGATCTCTGTCCGCGACACCTGATCGGCCACGAACTCTCTCCGCACCTGCTGGTGCGGGCAGTGAACTTTCACCAGGCCGCCACGCCGCAGCTGCTGCTGAGCGCCCTTACCTGCTCGGAATGCAACTTTTGCGAAAGCGTGGCCTGCCCGGTGGGGATCTCGCCGATGCGCATCAACCGCATGTTAAAACGCGAGCTGCGGGCGCAAAACCAGCGCTACGAAGGGCCGCTGAATCCGGCCGACGAAATGGCGAAATATCGCCTGGTGCCGGTGAAGCGGCTGATCGCCAAACTGGGACTAAGCCCCTGGTACCAGGAAGCGCCGCTGGTTGAAGAAGAGCCGTCAGTAGAAAAAGTCACTTTGCAGCTGCGCCAGCATATTGGTGCCAGCGCAGTACCGACTGTTGCCGTCGGCGAGCGCGTGACGCGCGGGCAATGCGTTGCCGATATCCCGCCTGGCGCGCTCGGCGCACCCATTCACGCCAGCATCGACGGCATTGTTTCGGCCATCAGCGAACAGGCCATCACGGTTGTAAGAGGTTAACCATGTCTCAGGCTATAGGAATTTTAGAACTCACCAGCATCGCCAAAGGCATGGAGCTTGGTGATGCCATGCTGAAAAGCGCCAACGTTAATCTGCTGGTCAGTAAGACCATCTGCCCAGGTAAGTTTTTACTGATGCTGGGCGGCGATATCGGCGCTATCCAGCAGGCCATTGAAACCGGTACGTCGCAGGCCGGCGAGATGCTCGTCGACAGCCTGGTGCTGGCCAATATTCATCCCAGCGTACTTCCGGCCATCAGCGGCCTGAACAGCGTCGATAAGCGCCAGGCGGTAGGTATCGTCGAAACCTGGAGCGTAGCGGCCTGCATTAGCGCCGCAGACCGGGCGGTAAAAGGCTCAAACGTCACCCTGGTGCGGGTGCATATGGCCTTCGGCATCGGCGGTAAATGCTACATGGTGGTGGCGGGCGACGTTTCTGACGTCAATAACGCCGTGACGGTTGCCAGCGAAAGCGCGGGCGAGAAAGGGTTGCTGGTTTACCGCTCGGTGATCCCGCGCCCGCATGAAGCCATGTGGCGACAGATGGTGGAGGGATAATGGAAAGACAACCGACAACGGATCGCATGATTCAGGAATACGTGCCGGGAAAACAGGTCACCCTCGCGCACCTGATTGCCAATCCCGGCAAAGATCTCTTTAAGAAGCTGGGCCTGCCGGATGCGGTTTCCGCCATTGGCATCCTTACCATCACGCCGAGCGAAGCCTCGATTATCGCCTGCGATATCGCCACTAAATCCGGCGCGGTGGAAATTGGTTTTCTCGATCGCTTTACCGGTGCCGTGGTGCTGACCGGCGACGTTTCTGCTGTGGAATATGCCCTCAAGCAGGTGACGCGCACGCTGGGCGAAATGATGCAGTTCACCACCTGTTCGATCACCCGGACGTAACGTCATGAAGCGTTTGATGTTTATCGGCCCCAGCCAGTGCGGGAAAACCTCGCTGACCCAAAGCCTGCGCGGCGAAGCGCTCCATTATAAGAAAACCCAGGCCATTGAATGGTCGCCGATGGCCATCGATACGCCGGGCGAATATCTGGAGAACCGCTGCCTGTACAGCGCTCTGTTGACCAGCGCCTGCGAGGCCGACGTTATCGCCCTGGTGTTAAATGCCGACGCCCAGTGGTCGCCCTTTTCTCCGGGTTTTACCGCCCCGATGAACCGCCCGACGATTGGCCTGGTCACCAAGGCCGATCTCGCCGAGCCGCAGCGTATTTCGCTGGTTGCGGAGTGGCTTACGCAGGCTGGCGCACAGCAGATTTTTATTACCAGCGCGCTGAATAACTCGGGTCTCGACGCCGTGCTGGATTTTCTGAATTCGAAGGAACCTTTATGTCTTACAAAATAATGGCCATTAACGCCGGCAGCTCATCGTTAAAATTCCAGCTGCTGGAGATGCCGCAGGGCGACATGCTCTGTCAGGGGCTGATTGAGCGTATCGGTATGGCGGATGCGCAGGTGACAATTAAGACGCACAGCCAAAAATGGCAGGAAACCGTCCCCGTTGCCGATCATCGCGATGCGGTAACGCTGCTTCTGGAAAAGCTGCTGGGTTATCAAATCATTAACAGTCTGCAGGACATTGACGGGGTGGGCCATCGTGTGGCGCACGGCGGTGAGTTTTTCAAAGACTCGACGCTGGTCACGGATGAAACGTTAGCGCAAATCGAACGTCTTGCTGAACTGGCCCCGCTTCACAACCCGGTAAACGCCTTGGGTATTCACGTTTTTCGTCAACTGTTGCCTGATGCCCCTTCCGTAGCCGTGTTTGATACGGCATTTCACCAGACGCTGGATGAACCCGCCTATATTTACCCGCTTCCCTGGCATTATTACGCTGAACTGGGGATTCGCCGTTATGGCTTTCATGGCACCAGCCATAAGTATGTCAGCGGCGTTCTGGCGGAAAAGCTGGGCGTACCACTCAGCGCATTACGGGTGATTTGTTGTCATCTTGGAAACGGTAGCAGCATTTGCGCCATCAAGAACGGGCATTCGGTTAATACATCGATGGGCTTTACGCCGCAGTCAGGCGTGATGATGGGCACCCGTAGCGGAGATATTGATCCCTCTATTCTGCCGTGGATAGCCCAGCGCGAAAACAAAACGCCGCAACAGTTGAATCAGTTATTAAATAATGAGTCAGGCTTGCTGGGCGTTTCTGGCGTGTCGTCTGATTACCGCGATGTCGAACAGGCAGCCAATACCGGTAACCGGCAGGCTAAACTCGCTCTCACTCTGTTTGCCGAACGCATTCGCGCCACCATTGGCAGCTATATTATGCAAATGGGAGGACTGGATGCGCTGGTATTCACTGGGGGCATTGGCGAGAACTCAGCGCGCGCCAGATCGGCGGTGTGCCATAATTTGCAATTTTTGGGCTTAGCCGTTGATGAAGAGAAAAATCAACGTAATGCGACATTTATCCAGACGGAGAACGCCCTGGTGAAAGTCGCCGTCATCAACACCAACGAAGAGTTAATGATCGCACAAGACGTTATGCGCATTGCGCTACCGGCCACGGAAGGGCTTTGTGTACCAGCCTGAGAGGGTTATACGACGTATTGCGGCAAGTCATGGTAATAACGCTTTTACCATGACACTATGCGCGCACACTATTCGTACCTGAAAGGTGATAACGTGGCTGTTGCGCAATGCCCCGCCTCATGCGGGGAACTTATCCAGGGATGGATTCTGGGCAGTGAGAAACTGGTCTCCTGCCCCGTTGACTGGTACAGCACCGTAGCAGTCACGGCTGCGCCGCCGTTGGTAAACGAACGCCCATTGTCGCGGGCGATGGTGGAGCGCGTTCTGGCGCACTGGCAGTATCCTGCGCACTGGAGTAACGAGATTCGCGTCGATGTGCGTTCGTCAATTCCTGTTGCCAAAGGCATGGCCAGCAGCACCGCAGATATTGCCGCTACGGCGGTGGCAACGGCGCATCATCTTGGCCATTCGCTGGATGAAACCACCCTTGCACAGCTTTGCGTCTCAATCGAACCCACTGATAGCACCGTTTTTCATCAGTTAACGCTGTTTGATCATAATAATGCGGTCACGCAAATCGCCTGCGAGCCACCGCCGCCAATCGATTTGCTGGTACTGGAAAGTCCGGTCACACTGCGCACGCAAGATTACCACCGTCTCCCTCGCCAGCAGAAATTAATAGCAAGTTCAGCAACCTTGCAGCAGGCCTGGAATCTGGTGCAGGAAGCCTGTATAACGCAAAATCCGCTCCGACTGGGTGAGGCGGCTACGCTTAGCGCTATCGCCAGCCAGACGCTGTTACCTAAGCCAGGATTTACCGCCCTGTTGTCGCTGGTCGAAGAGTGTGATTTATACGGATTGAACGTGGCACATAGCGGTAGCGTGGTGGGTCTGATGCTGGACCGGAAACGTCATGATATTGCGCGCCTGAAAGGTAAGCTGGCAGAGAAAAAACTTACCCGACACTGGCCAAAACAACATTTACTCAAGATGGTCACTGGCGGGGTCAAACTGCAGTGAGAGCCTGATATACGCTCCCACTGCCGTAGCGCATTATTCGGCTTTTACATCGGCGTGTTTCATTTCGCCCATCGCTTTCAGCTTTTTGGAAATGTCGCGACGCTCTTTGGAGATTTCGGCATTTTTAATGATGTAGTCATCAACGCGATCTTCATAGTCGCTTTTCATGCTGGCGATGATACCCTGAATCGCCTCAACGCTCATACCTGGCTTGATGTAGTCGCTCAGGTTGTCCAGCAGCAGCACACGCTTCTGGTTGTCACGGATCTTCTTCTCAATGTCCTGAATTTCACGCTGCAGTTTATTTTTGCGACGGAACAGACGAACAAACTCCAGCACGTCCTGGAAAGAAGGCTTGGTTGTTTCCATTTTTACACCCCTGATAATGTGAGATTCGGATTCGTTAAGCAACTGCTAGTGGATAAACATTACGTTTATCCCCGTCATACTTCAAGCCGCCAGAGGAAACACCGTTACGTCGCCGTCTGGGGAAACCTGAAGGTTCGGGGATAAAATCGTTGCCAGTAGCACTCATTTTATCCTTATATTAGTATCATACTCTTAATCTTTGCTGAATCGAAGCAGCAACAAATTCATTCGCCCCATCTGCTTTTTATTTGCGCAAAGCCCGGCAGATCAAGTGTGAAAGCAGTTCCAACTGTCGGGCCGTTTCCATACTTAGCCAAACATAGCCGTGGATGGGGGTTTCAGCCACCGCGTCGCCCTGCTGCTCGTTCATTAGCTGTCGCAACTCGGCAGCAATATCATTCAGTTTACCGGTATTTGCCAGTACCGGCTGCGGGTTGCCTTCAAACAACGCGTGGGCGATCGTTAACAAGGTTTGCTGCGTCATCTGCTGGGTTTCACGCAATGTGTGCGCGTTAAGCATCACAAAATGGCTGGCGCGCGTCGCCCAGTGGGCGTTGATTTGTAATTCAAGCATACAAACCAGATTGCGGTTGATGGTCTGAATGGCCTCGAAAATAGATTTTTGTATCCGGGTTTCTTTACTGGCGGGCGTTATCAGCCCGCGCATTTTGACGACATCGTTCAGCAACCGTTGCAAATGTTTATCCAACCGGGGGCGCTCCAGCAAATTCGGCGACAGCGCTGCCTGATACACCCGATTATACGCCGTGACGCAATGCGCCAGTTGGATGCGCCAGTGCAAAAAGGCGCGCTGGGGCCAGATGCCGGTAAACAACATCGCCAGTAGCGACCCCAAAATCACATCCCCGCCACGCCATAATGCCGTATTCATATCACCAGCGGGAGCGCCGACAACAACGGCGAGCGTTATGCCTATCAGTAGCGCCTGATACGGTTTTTTCCCTAAGGCCAGCCAGCCGCACAAAAACATCGCTATCGCACACCACACCAGCATCAGCGGTAAGGAAAAGAGCTCCAGGCGTAGCGCCACCAGCCCTAACGCCGCGCCCAGGATCGTACCGCCTATGCGCTCAAAAGCACGAGGCACTACATTTCCCCAGAATGAGATGGGCCCCATAATCACCACTAACGTGATTAGCGGCCATGTGCCTTCGGGAATAGAAAACAGACGAACCAGCAGAAAGGTAAGAATGAACGCCAGGGCGATACGTATGCCATGCACGATGCGATAATGACGGTACAACCGTATTTCAAAAGGGCTTAATGACTTATCGGCACGCACGCTTGCGCTCCTTACGGGAATGGCAAAAAATGCATTGTACCTGCTTTATAGCAAAAATAGCGCACTGGCGGACGGAACACATTATCCGTCCGCTCTTTTCAGATGGGAAACCAGTCGATTACTTCCGCTGTACCGGAATATACATTTCAATATCCCAGTATCCATCTTCCATGCCGTTATTCAGATAGGTTTCAAAACAGGGCGCAGAGGCTATCTGATAAGCGCTATCCTGCTCCAGGACGTCAAAAAACCGCTCCCACGGCTTCGCAAAGTCACGGTCTTCCACTCGCGCGACAGCAGTGGCATATTCGCCGCCTTCAATGGCGGTCACGATTACGCCTTCACTATTGTCCGGCAGGATGAAATTCTCTGCCACGGACACCACGGTATCGCAGCGGAGTTTTTCCGCAGGTACGACATCTGGATTGTCGTAATAGACGGCAATCCATTCAACTGGCACGATCCGCTGTCGATCCACCCACGTCATCAGTTGTTCAAAACCCTGCTTCACGGTGTGTTCCCATGGACCGACCATGTGGAAACCGGCTATCTTGCGTTTTTGTTCCTGCCTGATTTCGTAATCCATGCTGCCTCCGTCACTTTACTATACTGTATGAATATACAGTATAATTGCAGCATTTTACGGTCACAAGGACAGCGTGATCATTTTGTGAGCAACCTCGCAATCCCGCCCTTTTGACACCTCAGATGACGGTGAACGATGTGTGACAACGGCTTACGCTTTATGCTGAAAATAGTCGCTCAGACGAGAGAACATACCGCCTTTACCCACCGATTCCAGAGTGACCAGCGGCCACTGAGCGATCAGTTTATCCCGATCGTAGAGCTCTATTTCACCTACCTGTTGATGAGCGGCGATTGGCGCCTCCAGCTCTTTTCTATCCAGCACATATTTTGCTTTGATATGCGGAATTTCCGCTTTAGGCAGCGCCATCCAGAAATCCTGTCCCGTACCCAGCGCAATCTTTTCTTTGTCTCCATACCAGATTCGCTCGCTGCCCACTTTTTTACCGCTGTGCAAAATCTGCACCGTCGCAAAGTTTTGCTGGCCCCACTGCAACAGTTTTCGCGCCTGTTCCTCACGACCTTTCGAACTTTTCGCTCCCATCACGACGGCGATAAGTCGACGCTGCCCGTCCACCGCCGATGCGATAAGATTAAATCCCGCCCCCGATGTGTGTCCGGTTTTAAGCCCATCGATATGCATGGTCTTATCCCATAACAAGCCGTTGCGGTTCTGCTGTGTGATGCCGTTCCAGGTCAGGCTTTTCTCGCTGTACATGTGATAAAATTCAGGTTCGCCGTGAATAATCGCCCGGGAGAGTACGGCCAGATCATACGCGGAGCTATGTTGTCCCGGCGCATCCAGACCGTGGACGGTTTCAAAATGGGTATCCTGCAAATTGAGTTTTTTCACATAGCTGTTCATCATCGCCACAAACTGCGGCTGCCCGCCCGCGATATAATCCGCCAGCGCCACACAGGCATCGTTACCGGAATCCACAATTAAGCCACGGCTTAAATCACGCACCGACACGCGATCTCCTTCTTTTAAAAACATCAACGAGGAGCCGACAAACACCGGATTATCCTTCGCCCAGGCGTCGCGCCCAACGGTGACGATATCGTCAGGGCTGATACGATGACTATCGATGGCGCGATCGACGACGTAGCCCGTCATTAGCTTGGTAAGGCTGGCGGGATTACGTTGCTGGTGTTCATTACCGGCGGTAAGAACCTGTCCCGTAGTGTAATCCATCAACACCCAGGCGCCTGCATCAATGGCTGGCGGTTGGGGAGCAAAACTTACGGCATCGGCCGCAAGCGCAGGAGAAAGGTGCATCGCGAATAAAGAAGCGGCAATAAACAAACGGCGTTTCAACAGCATGTCCTCAGGATAGTCTCAATTTGCCGTTCTTTTTACGGAAGTTCAGTTAAACAAACATGGATAAATTGCAAGAAAATGTGACACAAGGCACATTTTCTTGCTGACTTTATTTTATGGATACGCTCAGACGGCGGACTTATCCCCGCGCGGCGCGGTACGATGACGGTGATAGCCGTCAACCATGCTACGGAAAATTTGTCCCGGCGAGTCGCCCAGAGTACACAGATAGAGATGCGCGCAAATAAACAGTAAGCCGATGATAGCAAGCGCCATATGCAGCACCAGCATCACAGGGCCCAGACCCGCAACCTGCGGATAGAGACACAGCAAACCTGTGATGATTAACAGCGGTACCAGCGCGTACATAATCGCCAGATATGCCAGTTGTTGCAGTGGATTGAACTTATTCTGCTCTGTTGCCGCGAACGGATGCGCTTCCCCTTTCATAATGCCAAAAAGGTAAAAACGCGTCTGGCGTATGCAGCGCGTCACCAGTCCGGAAAAATTTACCCGATAGTGACGCCCGTTATCTGTGGTGAGGTTGATCAGCACAAACCCGACCCAGAAAGCCAGTAAGGCAAAACCACACCAGGTATGCACTTGTACCATTAGCGCTACAGGGCCGAGAGAAAAATGACCAAATAAACCGCTTAACAGTAATAAAACAAACAGTAACGCATTTCCCCAATGCCAACGGCGAATCGCCAGCGAGTAGAGATAGTCACGATGCTCTTCGCCGCCCGCCGTTTTTGGCGCCAGCATCCGGCGCAATAACGCATGGATAACCAGCCCAACAAGCATGAGCAGTACCACGACGCCTGCGTAAATTAACCACAGCGGCCAATAATCTGGCGCATAATGTAGTTCCGTTCCCCAGATAGTATTCATGCTTTACCCTCCTGATGGACTTCTTTACGACGGTACAGACTGACCGCGCCGCTACGCGCCTCCTGCTGGCGATAGACCTCTTTCTGACCGACCCAGCGCTGGATCTCGCTCTCATCCAGTCTGCCGAATTTCAGCGCGTCCGTTGGGCAAACGGATACGCACGCCGGAGACTGGCCAGCCGCCAACCGCGTGTCGGCACAGAAGTTACACTTGTCGGCGACGCCGGTTTGCGGATTCAAATAGCGCACATGGAAAGGACACGCGGCAACACAATAATCGCAGCCAATACAGCGCGATTTATCCACCTGCACGATCCCGTTTTCATCACGATATGACGCTCCGGTAGGACAAACGCTGACACATGGCGCATTTTCACAGTGCTGACAGGAGACGCGGACAAATTGAAAATGGGTTAGTGCGTTGGATGCCTGTTCAGGGGCGCGAATTTGTACCTGTACGCGGCTAAAGCCCTCCGGTACGTCATTAAGCACTTTGCAGGCAACGGTACACGCCTGGCAGCCGATACAACGTTTTTCATCATGCAGCATGACGTACTGATTCGTTAAATGATTCATGGTTCCCTCCTCCCTCATGCCCGGCTCAGCGTCACGCCTGCGGTATGCACTACTGTACCGGATACCGGACTCGTCACGTGCGGCAGTAAATTTCCGCAATGGATACCGTGTGTCGTCGCCGCCGTTTTGGCCCCAGCTTTAGCGCCAAATCCCATATAGACAAAAAGCGTGTCCGGGCGGATTCCGGGCGTCACCAGCGCCTTACCTTTCTCTTTACCCGTGGCATTTTCCAGCCAGATCTCATCGCCGGTCTTAATGCCTTTTTCTTGCGCCGTTTGCGGATGGACCCAGACCGCGTTATCCCACATTAGCTCGCTGAGTAAAGGTACGTACTGCGTCGCGCCATTGGTATGCACGGCCACTTTGCCCTGAATGAAGTAAAGCTCATTCTCTTTTTTAAGCGCAAAGTCACGAACGCGCGGAACGCCGTAGCCTGGGAGCAATTCCTCCAGGGTTGCAGAATAAAGTTCGATTTTGCCGGAGGGCGATTTGAAGCGAAGCTGTTCGCCATAGGTGTTGTCGCTGTCCGTCGCGATAGCGCCGGGGTAATGTGCCGTAAACTGACGAACGGATTCTGGTTCGCGTAATAGCAGCGGAACGCCCCATTCGAGATACCCTTTCTGTCGCAGTTCCTTCGCTAAGGCATGGTCGCCGTTCAACTGATAGAGTTGGCGCGTCTGCATATCCTGCCACGGATAGTACTGCCCTAATCCCAACTGCTCGCCAAGTTCTTTCCAGATTTGCCAACTCGGACGCGCCTCGCCAATCGGCTCTACGACCTGTTGGCGCAGAGCGTAAGCCGGGTGCAGTCCCGACATATCCGATACCTCTTCGTCCCGTTCGAGATAAGTGCATTCCGGCAGCAGATAGTCGGCATACGCCGCGCTCTCGCTCAAATAGACATCGCAGCTGACCACCAGATCCAGTTGCTCAACGGTTTTTACCAGGTCCGAACGACAGGTGACGGTCTGGAAAGGATTATGCCGCGACATAATCCACGCCTTTATTGGGTAAGGCTTCTGGGTTAACGCCGCGTCAATAATGCTTTGCACCACGCCGCCGCCAGCGGCGATATATTTAAACTGCGGTGCGACCAAATCGATTCGTTGCGCCGTCGGTTTCGGCATATTTTTAATGTTGAGTTTCGCCAGCGTTGGCGCGACCTTTTCTCCGGCCAGTTTGTTGTAAACCGACGCGCTTTTTTTCTGATATAGCCCGCCTTCGCGCTCAATATTACCGAGCAGTACATTAAGCGTAAAAATCATACGCCGCATATCGATCTCTTCCTGCGAGAACGTCGCGCGATGACCAGGACTGACAATAGCGTGAGGCGCGCAGGCGGCCAGTTCGCGTGTCACCCGGACAATAACGTCGGCTGGGACATCGGCCTGCGCGGCGGCCCATTCCGGCGTCGTCTCTTTTACCGCCTGTGCTAACTGTTCAAATCCGCTGGTATAACGCTCAACAAAAGACGCATCGTAGAGTTGTTCATCAATCATGACGTGGCACATCGCCAGCAGAACCGCTAAATCTCCCCCGGGACGAATAGCGTGCCACTCATCCGCCTTGCTGGAAAATATCGACAGACGCGGATCGAAGCTCACCATTTTGGCCCCCTTCTCCTGCGCGGTCATTAACTCATGGGTATCGGCAACTTCAATGCCTTCATACAAATTGTGGCCAAACGAAACCAGATAGCGCGTGTTAGCGATATCCATCGCCAGATCGCCGCCCATCATCACTTTTGCCGCAATGGCTTTCCCGGCAGGGCATGTTGAGGCGTGAGTAAAGGTATTAGGCGAACCAAAGGCCGTAGCCAGATGGAAAAGATGGCTGGAGAGCGAGCCCGATTTGGAAGAGAAAGCCACGGTCTCGGGGCCATGCTGCGCTTTGATGGCATTCATTTTCGCCGCGATTTCCTGGTAAGCCTGTTGCCAGCTAATCACCTGCCATTCACCGTCGCCGCGTGGCCCGGTGCGTTTCATAGGTTTTACAATCCGTTGCGGGTCATTGACCAGGCTGACGCCGCTCCCGCCCCTGGCGCATATGCGCGTCCCCTGCTGCGGCGCAGAAGGATTGCCCTGGATAAAAACGGTCTTGTTATTGACTACCTGCGCCTGAATAGGGCAACGAAAGGAACACATTTCGCACAAGCTTGGCGTTAGCGCGGTTTTACCGTTAATGCCGGCAATCGGGTTGCGCGCCAGCGCCCCGGGCGGAAAAGCGCCCAGCGCGCAGGCAGAGCAGCCTATGCCTACCCCCTGCAAAAAAGAACGACGACTAATGCTCATATAACCTCCTGTTATTAGATATAGCTGAAGATTATATTTAATTTGTATTATGAAATGTCGGCTTCAATCACAATTTGAAATAGTTGTTAAAATGAACACACCAACACGATAAAACCTTTTATTTTATAAATATTTTATATTTCCTGAACACGCACATGGACTGTCATTGAATAATCAGCAGAATTACCAAACAACCCGCTGTTAATTATAAAAATGATACAATTCCAATAACACGTAATAATATTTAAAAGAAAACGATTATTTCCTGAAAAGCGATTTCACGCGCTTTACGCAGTTCTTTCTCATACGCGCCGGAACGTCCGCCGACGATATCCCGAATGCCGGCGAAAAACGCTGGTTGAGCATCGAAGCGGGTTTACTTTTGCGTGCACACGGGCTTCGTTACCCGACCCGCTCTCTTATGCCTGGATTTTTCCGCAGATACGTCAGCGTCCCACAATACGGTGACATGATGACAGGATGGACACTTTCTGAAAGAAACCTGCCAGATAACATGGTGAATTGTGATCTCCATCGCCATACCGACATATGAAGATTACTTTTAAGGCGTTAAAAATCCAGACCGTTTTTCCATAATGATGTTGATAAGGAATTCTAATGAAGATATCATCAGGCGCAATTAATTTTTCTACTATTCCTAACCAGGTTAAAAAATTAATTACCTCTATTCGTGAACATACGAAAAACGGGCTCGCCTCAAAAATAACCAGTGTTAAAAACACGCATACATCTTTAAATGAAAAATTTAAAACAGGAAAGGACTCACCGATTGAGTTCGCGTTACCACAAAAAATAAAAGACTTCTTTCAGCCGAAAGATAAAAACACCTTAAACAAAACATTGATTACTGTTAAAAATATTAAAGATACAAATAATGCAGGTAAGAAAAATATTTCAGCAGAAGATGTCTCAAAAATGAATGCAGCATTCATGCGTAAGCATATTGCAAATCAAACATGTGATTATAATTACAGAATGACAGGTGCGGCCCCGCTCCCCGGTGGAGTCTCTGTATCAGCCAATAACAGGCCCACGGTTTCTGAAGGTAGAACACCACCAGTATCCCCCTCCCTCTCACTTCAGGCTACGTCTTCCCCGTCATCACCTGCCGACTGGGCTAAGAAACTCACGGATGCAGTTTTACGACAGAAAGCCGGAGAAACCCTTACGGCCGCAGATCGCGATTTTTCAAACGCAGATTTCCGTAATATTACATTCAGCAAAATATTGCCCCCCAGCTTCATGGAGCGAGACGGCGATATTATTAAGGGGTTCAACTTTTCAAATTCAAAATTTACTTATTCTGATATATCTCATTTACATTTTGACGAATGCCGATTCACTTATTCGACACTGAGTGATGTAGTCTGCAGTAATACGAAATTTAGTAATTCAGACATGAATGAAGTGTTTTTACAGTATTCAATTACTACACAACAACAGCCCTCTTTTATTGATACAACATTAAAAAATACGCTTATACGTCACAAAGCCAACCTCTCTGGCGTTATTTTAAATGAACCGGATAATTCATCACCTCCGTCAGTGTCAGGGGGCGGAAATTTTATTCGTCTAGGTGATATCTGGCTGCAAATGCCACTCCTTTGGACTGAGAACGCTGTGGATGGATTTTTAAATCATGAGCACAATAATGGTAAAAGTATTCTGATGACCATTGACAGCCTGCCCGATAAATACAGTCAGGAAAAAGTCCGGGCAATGGAAGACCTGGTTAAGTCATTGCGGGGTGGCCGCTTAACAGAGGCATGTATCCGGCCAGTTGAAAGTTCGCTGGTAAGCGTACTGGCCCACCCCCCCTATACGCAAAGTGCGCTTATCAGCGAGTGGCTCGGGCCTGTTCAGGAACGTTTTTTTGCCCACCAGTGCCAGACCTATAATGACGTTCCCCTGCCGGCTCCTGACACATATTATCAGCAGCGCATACTGCCTGTGTTGCTGGATTCGTTTGACAGGAACAGCGCCGCCATGACCACTCACAGCGGACTCTTTAATCAGGTGATTTTACACTGTATGACAGGCGTGGACTGCACTGATGGCACCCGCCAGAAAGCTGCAGCGCTTTATGAACAGTATCTTGCTCACCCGGCGGTGTCTCCCCACATCCATAATGGGCTCTTCGGCAATTATGACGGCAGCCCGGACTGGACAACCCGCGCTGCAGATAATTTCCTGCTGCTTTCCTCCCAAGATTCAGACACGGCGATGATGCTCTCCACTGACACGCTGTTAACAATGCTAAACCCTACTCCTGACACTGCATGGGACAACTTTTACCTGCTGCGAGCCGGAGAGAACGTTTCCACCGCGCAAATCTCTCCGGTAGAGTTATTCCGTCATGACTTTCCGGTGTTTCTCGCCGCATTTAATCAGCAGGCCACGCAGCGACGCTTTGGGGAGCTGATTGATATCATCCTCAGCACTGAAGAGCACGGGGAGCTGAACCAGCAGTTTATTGCCGCCACGAACCAGAAACATTCCACCGTGAAGTTGATTGATGATGCCTCAGTGTCGCGTCTGGCCACCATTTTTGACCCCTTGCTTCCTGAAGGCAAACTCAGCCCGGCACACTACCAGCACATTCTCAGTGCTTATCACCTGACGGACGCCACCCCACAGAAGCAGGCGGAAACCCTGTTCTGTCTCAGTACCGCATTCGCACGCTATTCCTCCAGCGCCATTTTCGGCACTGAGCATGACTCTCCGCCGGCCCTGAGAGGCTATGCGGAGGCGCTGATGCAGAAAGCCTGGGAGCTGTCTCCGGCGATATTCCCATCCAGCGAACAATTTACCGAGTGGTCCGACCGTTTTCACGGCCTCCATGGCGCCTTTACCTGTACCAGCGTTGTGGCGGATAGTATGCAACGTCATGCCAGAAAATATTTCCCGAGTGTTCTGTCATCCATCCTGCCACTGGCCTGGGCGTAGTCCAGCCTCAACCCGCATGGAATTAAGGGACACAGCGTTGTGTCCCTCTGTACATAGACCCGTTTTAGTCCATGCATTTTTTGAGATCCCGGCCAGATTGACCCTGGCCTAAATTCCATACAGTACTAAATCAGAATCAGTAATTTCAGATGGACCGGAATATGGTTTACCATAGAGGGAGCGCAGCTTAGTGTCGCTGATGATCATTTTAGTATTTTGTACTCACCATCGCATGTACGAACATTAGCAACAATATCAATTGGTGTACAAATACAATCAATCAACGACAAAATAAAAGAATAAAATATTTCATATACAGATAACATCAGGCGTGTACATCAAGTGACAGTTAAAAACGACAGCATACAGAGCACATTCCTCTTCCACGATTACGAAACCTTCGGCACGCATCCGGCCCTCGACAGACCTGCGCAATTCGCCGCGCTCCGTACGGATAACGACTTCAACGTTATTGGCGAGCCGGAGGTGTTTTATTGCAAACCCGCCGATGATTATCTACCGCAGCCCGGCGCGGTGCTGATTACCGGCATCACGCCGCAGGAAGCGCGTGAGAAAGGAGAAAACGAAGCCGCTTTCGCCAGACGCATTCATGCGCTGTTTACCGTTCCTAAAACCTGCGTTGTGGGCTACAACAATGTGCGCTTTGATGATGAAGTCACGCGCAATATTTTTTATCGCAACTTTTACGATCCCTATGCCTGGAGCTGGCAGCATGATAATTCACGTTGGGATCTATTGGATGTCATGCGCGCCTGTTATGCGCTGCGCCCGGAGGGAATTAACTGGCCGGAAAACGACGACGGCCTGCCCAGCTTTCGTCTGGAACATTTAACCCAGGCGAACGGGATCGAACACAGCAACGCGCATGATGCGATGGCGGATGTCTACGCCACTATTGCGATGGCGCAACTGGTGAAAACACGCCAGCCGCGGCTGTTTGATTATCTTTATAGCCACCGCAGTAAACATAAACTGGCGGCGCTGATTGACGTTCCGCAAATGAAACCGCTGGTGCATGTCTCCGGCATGTTTGGCGCATGGCGCGGTAATACAAGCTGGGTCGCGCCGCTAGCGTGGCATCCTGAAAACCGTAACGCGGTGATCATGGTCGATTTAGCAGGCGATATTTCTCCTCTTCTTGAGCTGGACAGCGACACCCTTCGCGAGCGGCTTTATACGGCCAAAGCCGATCTTGGCGATCACGCCGCAGTGCCGGTAAAGCTGGTGCATATCAATAAATGTCCGGTACTGGCGCAGGCGAATACCTTGCGCCCGGAGGATGCCGACCGGCTGGGAATTAACCGCCAGCACTGCCTGGATAACCTGAAAGTGCTGCGTGAAAACCCGCAGGTCCGCGACAAAGTGGTGGCGATTTTTGCCGAAGCCGAACCTTTTGCCGCCTCGGATAACGTTGATGCCCAGCTCTATGATGGTTTTTTCAGCGATGCCGATCGCGCAGCCATGAAAATCGTACTCGAAACCGAGCCGCGTAACCTGCCCGCGCTGGACATTACCTTTGTCGATAAGCGCATTGAGAAGCTGCTGTTTAATTACCGCGCACGCAATTTTCCCGGTACGCTGGATGACGCAGAGCAGCAGCGCTGGCTGGCGCATCGCCGTCAGGTGCTGACGCCGGAGTTTTTACAACAGTATGCCAATGAATTGCAGATGCTTTCTCAGCAGTATGCGGAAGATAAAACGAAGCTGGGGCTGCTGAAATCACTGTGGCAGTACGCAACTGAGATTGTGTAATTGACCAATGCCTGACGGGCATTGTTAATCCAGAGCGGATAAAGAGTGACGTCGCCATCCGGCAAGCGTGCTGGATGGCAGACAAAAAACCGGAGGCACTGCCTCCGGTTTTACTATTGCCGATAATACGCGCGATTACGCGACGTCTTCGTACTGTGGAACCGGGTTACGGAAGCTTTTAGTTACGCACGCCAGATAAATCAGCCCGATACCTGCCCAGATCAAGCCCAGTACCATTGAGCTCTCTTCCAGGTTAACCCACAACGCACCAACCGTAAGCGCGCCGCACATCGGCAGGAACAGATACTGGAAGTGATCTTTCAACGTTTTATTACGCTTCTCACGGATCCAGAACTGCGAAATCACCGACAGGTTAACGAAGGTAAACGCGACCAGCGCGCCAAAGTTAATCAGCGCCGTCGCCATCACCAGGTCAAAATTAATCGCCAGCAGCGCGATCGCCCCGACCAGGATGATGTTCATCGCTGGCGTACGCCATTTCGGATGAACGTAACCGAAGAAGCTTTTCGGGAATACGCCGTCGCGCCCCATCACGTACATCAGGCGCGCTACGCCTGCATGCGCCGCCATACCGGAAGCCAGTACGGTGATAGTAGAGAAGATCAGCGCGCCAACCTGGAAGGTTTTACCCGCCACGTACAGCATGATTTCCGGCTGAGACGCATCCGGATCTTTAAAGCGAGAGATATCCGGGAAGTACAATTGCAGGAAATAGGTTGCAAAGATGAAGATCAGGCCGCCAATCAGCGCGGTCAAGAAAATCGCACGCGGGATCACGCGCTCAGCATCTTTGGTCTCTTCCGACAGGTTACTGATGCCGTCAAAGCCGGTAAAGGAGAAGCACAGGATCGTCGCTCCCGTAATCATCGGGATAACGTGCGCATCGCCGGACCAGAACGGACGGGTGCTCGCCAGCGTACCGGCGCCTTCGCCTTCAAATACGCCATAAACCACCATGCCCAGAATGACCGCAATCAGCACCACCTGTAGCACTACAATCACGGTGTTGAAGTTAGCGACCGATTTGAGGCTGCGCAGGTTAAAGGCCGTCATAAAGGCCACCAGCGCCACGACAAACACCCATGACGGAATGGAGGGCACCAGCGCTTCAAAATAAATTTTCGCCAACAGAATGTTGATCATCGGCGCGAACAGATAATCGAGCAGAGAAGACCAACCCACCATAAAGCCAACGGTCGGGCTGATGGATTTCTGGGCATAGGTGTACGCCGAACCCGCGGAAGGATAGCGACGCACCAGTTTCCCGTAGCTCAACGCCGTAAACAGAATCGCGATTAACGCGAATGCATACGCCGTCGGTACGTGACCGTCAGTGAGGCCTGAAACGATACCAAATGTATCGAACAGCGTCATCGGCTGCATATAGGCAAGACCCATCATTACAACCGGAACTAACGTAAGCGTTTTACGTAATTCCACGCGAGAGGTGTTTGGAGTAACGTTATGCGACATGGTCATTCTCCTTTACGGCGAATGCCGTCGCGTAAGCAAAAAATTGCCCCATTTTCTGGATTCCTCAGCGACAACAACTGTCGATTTTTAAGTAAGTATCTATCCGGTACGAAGCCCGGCCTCTTGGTATTGAATGATGTGTTTGAAGCAAAAAAATAACCGACGCGTATTAAAACGTCGGTTAGTGTCATTTTTTGCAAGCGGCGTATTCTGCCCTAAATTGAAGTGAAATGACAAGAGAATGCGAGCGCGTTCAAAAAATTATTTTTCATAAGCGATTGATTTTTAAACCGGCGATTTTGCATACACCCCAGCAATAGCATTATTTGCTAAAATTTCATCCCGCCACCAGCCGCTGGCCAGCCCGGCGGTCTGTACATTCCAGCCAACCCACACCGGTTCATAGGCGATTTGCGCCACAACTTTCTTCTCTATAAGCGCGCCGCTTTCCAAAAATCGCTGCGCCAGATAACGCGGTAAATAGCCGCACCCCAGTCCGCTAATTTGCAGCTCCAGCTTGGTTTTAAAATCAAACACGGTAATCGCTTCCTGAGCGTCGAGCAGTTCAGACCCTATTGATCGCGAGGAATGGACGCTATCGCCAACCACAATCGCGCGAAAACGTTTGATCGTCTGGCGGCTAAGCGGTTCCTCTTCATGAACCAGCGGATGATGCGGGGCGACAGCAAACACCAGTTCAAGATCGCCCAGTCTTGCAAAGCCAAAGCCGGTGTCAGGCGGCGGCGCGCGCATGGCGCCAACAATAATATCCGCCCTTCCCTGCGTCAGCGTCTCCCATGAACCGCCGAGAACGCCATTGACAAATTTAAGGCGCGTCACGCTGTGGCGTTGATAAAAAGCGTCGATAAGCGGGGCCAGAAGAGAAAAGGGAAAGGTATCATCCACACCGATGACCAGTTCGTTCTCCCAGCCTTCATGCAGTTTAATCGCCTGCTTTTCCAGCTCGCGAACGGTGTGCAGCACTTCACGGCCTTTTTCCAGTAGCATTTTACCGGTTCGCGTAAATCGCGCGCGATGCCCGCTACGGTCGAGCAGTTGGATATTAAGATCGTTTTCCAGCTTATGAACGGTATAACTGAGGGCGGACGGCGTTTTAAATAATTTTGCCGACGCCGCCGCGAAGCTGCCTTCTTTTTCTAACGCATCAAGAATAATCAGAACGTCCAGCAGTGGTTTCATACTCGTCCCCTTGCGCTATATGGCGACCACCTGCTGGACAGCGACTCACTCCATCGGCATCACCAGCGGATCGGGATATTGATATTCAAATCCCAGCTCATTACAAATCCGGCTACCGTCGATAATCTTCCCTTTGCCGTTGTCCGGTGCGTCACGAAAATGCGGCGGCGCCATTCCCAGCAAGCGCGTCATTTGCGGATAAAACACGTTGCGGGCTGGATGCGCCGGCGCACATATATTATAGATGTGCCCTCCTTTCGGCGCCTGTAACAAGAGGGTAATTGCGCCAACCACGTCTTCAAGATGCACCAGATTGACCCCGTGTTGACCATCCGGCGCGGTTTTTCCGGCAAAGAAACGTCCGGGATGGCGCCCAGGCCCGACCAACCCCGCCAGCCGCAGAATATCCACTGACGTGCCCGGCAGATTATGCAGCCAATCTTCCAGTTCCTTCAGGGTACGCCCGCTGGCCGTGACCGGATTACGCGGCGTATTCTCTTTCACCACGCCTTGCGCATCGCCGTAAACAGACGTCGAACTGGTAAAAATAATACGCGGGATACGATAAGCCAGCGCGCTGTCGACCAGCTCCTGCATCGCCTGCAGATAAAAATCCTCTCCCGGACCGCTACGGCGCGCGGGCAGTGTTATCACCAGCGCATCGACATCCAGCAGAGCGTCAAGATCGTCCGCCTCACAGACCAGCTCCGGCTCCAGACGCAGCGGATAGCTTTCAATTCCACTCATACGGGCCGCTTCCACCCCGTCAAGGGTGGTTTTGCTGCCGGTAACCTGCCAGCCTCTCGCTGCCAGCGACATTGCCAGCGGCATGCCTAACCAACCTAAACCGACAATTGCGACCTTTTTCATCCATTTTCTCCTGACTTTAACGCCTCATACATAAGGCTACGCCAGCCCGCCGTGACTGACAATTCATACTATAAATGCGAAATGAAAAAAGCGCTTGCTTTAAGGCGTAAAAGTGGTTTAGGTTAAAAGGTATCAAATGAATAAGCATTCATCGGAATTTTTATGACACGCGTTCAATTTAAACACCACCATCATCACCATCATCCTGACTAGTCTTTCAGGCGATGTGTGCTGGAAGACATTCAGATCTTCCAGTGGTGCATGAACGCATGAGAAAGCCCCCGGAAGATCATCTTCCGGGGGCTTTTTTTTGGCGCGCGATACAGACCGGTTCAGACAGGATAAAGAGGAACGCAGAATGTTAGACAACACCCGCTTACGCATAGCTATTCAGAAATCAGGCCGTTTAAGCGATGATTCACGAGAATTGCTGGCCCGCTGCGGCATAAAGATTAATTTACACACTCAGCGCCTGATTGCGATGGCGGAAAACATGCCGATTGATATCCTGCGCGTGCGTGATGATGACATTCCGGGTCTGGTGATGGATGGCGTGGTCGATCTCGGCATTATCGGCGAGAACGTGCTGGAAGAAGAGCTACTCAATCGCCGCGCGCAGGGCGAAGATCCGCGCTATTTTACCCTGCGCCGTCTTGACTTCGGCGGCTGCCGTTTATCGCTGGCAACGCCGGTTGACGAAGCCTGGGACGGCCCGGCGGCGCTGGACGGTAAACGTATCGCTACCTCTTATCCGCACCTCCTCAAACGCTACCTCGACCAGAAAGGCGTCTCTTTTAAATCGTGTCTGTTAAATGGTTCTGTCGAAGTCGCGCCGCGCGCGGGGCTGGCCGACGCTATCTGCGATTTGGTCTCTACCGGCGCGACGCTTGAAGCTAACGGCCTGCGTGAAGTCGAAGTTATCTACCGCTCTAAAGCCTGTCTGATTCAGCGCGACGGTGAGATGGCACAGAGCAAGCAAGAGCTGATCGATAAATTGCTGACCCGTATTCAGGGCGTGATTCAGGCGCGCGAATCGAAATACATCATGATGCACGCGCCAAGTGAACGCCTGGAAGAGGTTATCGCCCTGCTGCCAGGCGCCGAAAGGCCGACAATTCTGCCGCTGGCAGGCGAGCAACAGCGCGTGGCGATGCACATGGTCAGCAGCGAAACGTTGTTCTGGGAAACCATGGAGAAACTGAAAGCGCTTGGCGCCAGCTCGATTCTGGTACTGCCGATCGAGAAGATGATGGAGTGATCTGACGCCTGATGGCGCTGCGCTTATCAGGCCTACGTAATGCGTTGATATTTTGGGTTCTGTAGGCCGGATAAGGCGGAACCCTGTGATGGAGTAAAGACCATGAGCTTCAATACCCTGATTGACTGGAACAGCTGTAGCCCTGAGCAGCAGCGTGCGCTGCTGACGCGTCCGGCGATTTCCGCCTCTGACAGTATTACCCGGACGGTCAGCGATATTCTGGATAATGTAAAAACGCGTGGTGACGATGCCCTGCGTGAATACAGCGCTAAATTTGATAAAACAGAAGTGACAGCGCTACGCGTCACCCCTGAAGAGATCGCCGCCGCTGGCGCGCGCCTGAGCGACGAATTAAAACAGGCGATGGCCGCTGCCGTCAAAAATATTGAAACGTTCCATTCCGCGCAGACGCTACCGCCAGTAGATGTGGAAACCCAGCCAGGCGTGCGTTGTCAGCAGGTTACGCGTCCCGTCGCGTCTGTCGGTCTGTATATTCCCGGCGGCTCGGCTCCGCTCTTCTCAACGGTGCTGATGCTGGCGACGCCGGCGCGCATTGCGGGATGTCAGAACGTGGTTCTGTGCTCGCCGCCGCCCATCGCTGATGAAATCCTCTATGCGGCGCAACTGTGTGGCGTGCAGGAAATCTTTAACGTCGGCGGCGCGCAGGCGATTGCCGCTCTGGCCTTCGGCAGCGAGTCCGTACCGAAAGTGGATAAAATTTTTGGCCCCGGCAACGCCTTTGTAACCGAAGCCAAGCGTCAGGTCAGCCAACGCCTCGACGGCGCGGCTATCGATATGCCAGCCGGGCCGTCTGAAGTACTGGTGATTGCCGACAGCGGCGCAACACCGGATTTCGTCGCGTCTGACCTGCTTTCCCAGGCAGAACACGGTCCGGATTCCCAGGTGATCCTGCTGACGCCTGATGCTGACATTGCCCGCAAGGTGGCGGAGGCGGTAGAACGTCAACTGGCGGATCTGCCGCGCGCGGACACCGCCCGTCAGGCCCTGAGCGCCAGTCGCCTGATTGTGACCAAAGATTTAGCACAGTGCGTCGCCATCTCTAATCAGTATGGGCCGGAACACTTAATCATCCAGACGCGCAATGCGCGCGATTTGGTGGATGCGATTACCAGCGCAGGCTCGGTATTTCTCGGCGACTGGTCGCCGGAATCCGCCGGTGATTACGCTTCCGGAACCAACCATGTTTTACCGACCTATGGCTATACTGCTACCTGTTCCAGCCTTGGGTTAGCGGATTTCCAGAAACGGATGACCGTTCAGGAACTGTCGAAAGCGGGCTTTTCCGCTCTGGCATCAACCATTGAAACATTGGCGGCGGCAGAACGTCTGACTGCCCATAAAAATGCCGTGACCCTGCGCGTAAACGCCCTCAAGGAGCAAGCATGAGCACTGAAAACACTCTCAAGGAGCAAGCATGAGCACTGAAAACACTCTCAGCGTCGCTGACTTAGCCCGTGAAAATGTCCGCAACCTGGTACCGTATCAGTCTGCCCGCCGTCTGGGCGGTAACGGCGATGTCTGGCTGAACGCGAATGAATTCCCGACAGCGGTGGAGTTTCAGCTCACCCAACAAACGCTTAACCGCTACCCGGAATGCCAGCCAAAGGCCGTGATTGAAACCTACGCGCAATATGCTGGCGTAAAGCCGGAGCAAGTGCTGGTCAGCCGCGGCGCGGATGAAGGGATCGAGCTGGTGATCCGCGCCTTCTGTGAACCGGGGAAAGACGCCATTCTCTACTGTCCGCCCACTTACGGTATGTACAGCGTCAGCGCCGAAACCATTGGCGTAGAGCGCCGGATGGTTCCCGCGCTTGAAAACTGGCAGCTGGATCTACAGGGGATTTCCGACAACCTTGACGGCACAAAAGTGGTGTTCGTTTGTAGCCCCAATAATCCTACCGGGCAACTTATCAACCCGCAGGATCTGCGCACACTGCTGGAGTTGACACGCGGTAAAGCGATAGTCGTCGCCGACGAAGCTTATATTGAGTTTTGCCCACAGGCCACGCTGACAGGCTGGCTGGTTGAATATCCTCATCTGGTTATCCTGCGCACATTGTCGAAAGCTTTTGCGCTGGCGGGTCTGCGCTGCGGCTTTACGCTGGCTAATGAAGAGGTGATCAACCTGCTGTTAAAAGTGATCGCCCCTTATCCGCTTTCTACGCCAGTGGCGGATATCGCCGCCCAGGCGCTGAGTCCGCAGGGAATAAACGCAATGCGCGATCGCGTGGCGCAGACAGTGCAGGAACGTCAGTATCTGGTGAATGCCCTGCAACAGACCGCCTGCGTAGAACACGTCTTTGACTCTGAAACCAACTATATTCTGGCGCGGTTTACCGCCTCCAGCAGCGTGTTTAAATCCTTATGGGATCAGGGCATTATCTTACGCGATCAGAATAAACAACCTTCTTTAAGCGGCTGCCTGCGGATTACGGTCGGCACCCGCCAGGAAAACCAGCGCGTCATTGACGCCTTACGTGCGGAGCCAGTATGAGTCAGAAGTATCTTTTCATTGACCGGGACGGAACCTTAATTTCCGAACCGCCGAGCGATTTTCAGGTAGACCGCTTTGATAAACTGGCCTTTGAGCCAGAGGTGATTCCCGTATTGCTGAAGCTGCAAAAAGCCGGTTTTAAGCTGGTGATGATCACTAACCAGGATGGACTTGGCACGCAAAGCTTCCCGCAGGCGGACTTCGACGGACCGCACAACCTGATGATGCAGATTTTCACCTCTCAGGGCGTATGCTTTGATGAGGTGCTGATCTGCCCTCACCTGCCCGCAGACGACTGCGACTGCCGTAAGCCCAAAGTGAAGCTGGTGGAGCGTTATCTTGCGGAACAAGCGATGGATAGCGCCAACAGCTATGTGATTGGCGATCGTCCGACCGATATCCAGCTCGCTGATAATATGGGTATTACTGGTTTACGCTATCACCGTGAAACGCTGAACTGGACGATGATTGGCGAACAGCTAACGAAACGCGATCGTTATGCGCATGTGGTCCGCAACACCAAAGAAACACAGATTGATGTCAGTGTCTGGCTGGATCGCGAAGGCAACAGCAAGATTAATACCGGCGTCGGCTTCTTTGACCATATGCTCGATCAAATCGCCACCCACGGCGGCTTTCGCATGGAGATTACCGTTAAGGGCGATCTTTATATCGACGATCACCACACGGTAGAAGATACCGGACTGGCGCTCGGTGAGGCATTAAAACTGGCACTCGGCGACAAGCGCGGTATCTGCCGTTTTGGCTTTGTACTGCCGATGGATGAATGTCTGGCGCGCTGCGCGCTGGATATTTCCGGTCGTCCGCATCTGGAATATAAAGCTGAATTTACCTACCAGCGTGTGGGCGATTTGAGCACAGAGATGATTGAACACTTTTTCCGCTCACTCTCTTACACGATGGGCGTCACTCTGCATCTCAAGACTAAGGGTAAGAACGATCACCACCGTGTCGAAAGTTTGTTTAAAGCCTTTGGTCGGACGCTACGCCAGGCTATTCGCGTGGAGGGCGATACATTACCGTCCTCAAAAGGAGTGCTGTGATGAACGTCGTCATCCTTGACACCGGTTGCGCCAATTTAAGCTCGGTAAAATCCGCCGTGGCGCGCCACGGTTACACCCCGGTGGTCAGCCGCGAAGCGGAAATCGTATTACGCGCTGACAAACTCTTTCTGCCCGGCGTCGGCACGGCGCAGGCCGCTATGGATCAACTGCGCGAACGTGAACTGATCGACTTAATTAAAGCGTGTACTCAGCCGGTACTGGGTATCTGCTTAGGGATGCAACTGCTGGGTCGTCGCAGCGAAGAGACGCGCGGCGTGGATCTGCTGAACATTATCGAACAAGACGTGCCGAAAATGACCGACTTTGGTCTGCCGCTGCCGCACATGGGCTGGAATCGCGTGTATCCGCAGGCGGGCAACCGGCTGTTTCAGGGCATTGAAGATGGCGCCTATTTTTACTTTGTTCACAGCTACGCGATGCCGGTCAACCCGTGGACTATCGCCCAGTGCAATTACGGCGAGCCATTCACCGCGGCGGTACAGAAAGATAATTTCTTCGGCGTACAGTTCCACCCGGAACGTTCGGGCACGGCGGGCGCACAGTTGCTGAAAAACTTCCTGGAGATGTAATGATTATTCCGGCATTAGATTTAATTGACGGCACCGTGGTGCGTCTCCACCAGGGTGACTACGCCCGGCAGCGGGATTACGGTAACGATCCCCTGCCCCGTTTGCAGGATTACGCCGCCCAGGGCGCCGGGGTGCTGCATCTGGTAGATCTGACCGGCGCTAAAGATCCGGCGAAGCGGCAGATACCGTTGATTAAAACCCTGGTCGCGGGCGTGAACGTGCCTGTTCAGGTCGGCGGCGGCGTGCGTACCGAAGAAGACGTTGCGGCGTTACTGAAAGCTGGCGTTGCCCGTGTGGTCATCGGTTCAACGGCGGTGAAATCCCCTGACGTGGTGAAAGGCTGGTTTGAACGTTTTGGCGCGCAGGCGCTGGTGCTGGCGCTGGACGTTCGCATAGACGAACACGGCAACAAGCAGGTGGCGGTTAGCGGCTGGCAGGAAAATTCCGGCGTCTCGCTGGAACAACTGGTGGAGACCTATCTCCCCGTCGGCCTGAAACATGTACTGTGTACCGATATTTCTCGCGACGGCACGCTGGCGGGCTCTAACGTTTCGCTGTACGAAGAGGTATGCGCCAGATATCCGCAGATCGCCTTTCAATCCTCCGGCGGTATTGGCGATATCGATGATATTGCCGCCCTGCGCGGCACCGGCGTGCGCGGCGTGATTGTCGGACGCGCTCTGCTGGAAGGGAAATTTACCGTTAAGGAGGCCATCCAATGCTGGCAAAACGTATAATTCCGTGTCTGGATGTTCGTGATGGTCAGGTGGTAAAAGGCGTACAGTTTCGCAACCATGAGATCATTGGCGATATCGTTCCGCTAGCCAAACGCTATGCCGACGAAGGCGCGGACGAACTGGTGTTCTATGACATTACCGCCTCCAGCGATGGTCGCGTAGTCGATAAAAGCTGGGTGGCGCGCGTTGCCGAGGTGATCGACATTCCGTTTTGCGTAGCGGGCGGTATCAGGTCAATTGACGACGCCGCCAAAATTCTTTCTTTCGGGGCAGATAAGATCTCTATCAACTCCCCGGCGCTGGCTGACCCAACGCTGATTACCCGTCTGGCTGACCGTTTTGGCGTACAGTGCATTGTCGTCGGGATTGATACCTGGTTTGACGATGCCACGGGGAAATACCA
This sequence comes from Salmonella sp. 741265116_PST, assembly GCF_046567715.1. Classification (NCBI taxonomy): domain Bacteria; kingdom Pseudomonadati; phylum Pseudomonadota; class Gammaproteobacteria; order Enterobacterales; family Enterobacteriaceae; genus Salmonella; species Salmonella sp. 741265116_PST. The sequence goes on from NZ_JBKFPH010000013.1 coordinate 117,466, forward strand.
TGTTAACCAGTATACCGGCGATGAAAACCGTACCCGCGTGACGCAGTGGGAGACGCTGGATTGGGTGCAAGAGGTACAACAGCGCGGCGCGGGGGAAATCGTCCTGAATATGATGAACCAGGACGGCGTGCGTAACGGTTACGATCTGACGCAGTTGAAAAAAGTCCGTGACGTTTGCCGCGTGCCGCTGATCGCCTCCGGCGGCGCGGGCACGATGGAACACTTTCTTGAGGCATTCCGTGATGCCGATGTCGACGGCGCGCTTGCCGCCTCCGTTTTTCACAAGCAAATCATCAATATTGGCGAATTAAAAGCGTACCTGGCAGACCAGGGCATGGAGATCAGGATATGTTAACAGAGCAACAACGCCGCGAGCTGGACTGGGAAAAAACCGATGGCCTGATGCCAGCCATCGTGCAACATGCGGTATCCGGCGAAGTATTGATGCTGGGCTATATGAACCCACAAGCGCTGGACAAAACCATTGAATCCGGCCATGTTACGTTCTTCTCACGCACGAAACAGCGTTTATGGACCAAAGGCGAAACCTCAGGCCATGTGCTGAATGTCGTCAGCATTGCGCCGGATTGCGACAACGATACACTGCTGGTGCTGGCAAATCCTGTCGGGCCGACCTGCCACAAAGGTACCAGTAGCTGCTTTGGCGACGCCAGCCATCAGTGGTTATTTCTGTATCAACTGGAACAACTGCTGGCAGAGCGCAAAACCGCCGATCCAGCCAGTTCTTACACGGCGAAACTGTACGCCAGCGGTACTAAACGTATTGCGCAAAAAGTTGGCGAAGAAGGTGTGGAAACTGCGCTGGCGGCCACCGTTAACGATCGTGTTGAGCTGACCAATGAAGCGTCTGATTTGATGTACCACCTGCTGGTGCTGTTGCAGGATCAGGATCTCAACCTCACCACCGTGATCGACAATCTTCGTAAGCGTCATCAATAAGCGTAAAAAAAACCGGGCATTGCCCTGAGGGATCCCCAGTAATGGGCGGGTAAAAAAGGACGGGCATAGAGTTTTGTGATCTACTGGTTGTGCTAACAATTCAGGGAGACCACCTCTATGCCCGTTCGTTCATTATGCCAGAAGTTTTTCCGTGATGCTCTGGCCCCATTTCATCAGTACCGCCAGCGTGCCATCCTTGACGCCACTGCTGCGCTCAGTCGGGGCGCATCCCTCACCCTTACCAGCATTGGACGCTATTTGCCCGGTAATGCTCAGGTTAAAAACAAGATTAAGCGCATTGACCGTCTGCTGGGTAATGATGCTTTGCACCGCGATATTCCTGCTATTTTTCATAACATTACCCGACTTCTGACCCGTGACCTTACATTGTGCGTCATTGCCGTTGACTGGAGTGGCTATCCCTCTCAGGCATTCCACGTTCTCCGTGCCAGCCTGGTTTGCGACGGGCGTTC